>CAMYWU010000008.1 GCA_947302895.1 uncultured Clostridia bacterium
GGTTGGCGACATTGGAGTGAAGGTCAACTTCGGTAACGGTAAAAGCTTTTCGGACAGCATTATGGATGTCGTAATGAACCCGAATTGTCACTAACAGAAATTACTAATTGAATTTGTGATGGTGGTGTGCTATAATTCATATGTAGATAGTTTTGCACCACCTTCATAAAAAAATAGTATCTATTTTTTATGGAGGTAGCTTTATGGCTAATAAGTATAATGAATTTTTAGAGCAACCTTCTCGTAACCAAAGCTGGAGGGTTGCTCTTTATATTAGACTTTCTAAAGAGGATAACGAAAAAGGCGAGAGTTATTCCGTTACCTCGCAGAGAGAAATACTGCTCGAATATCTCAAAACGCATCCCGAATTTGAACTGTTTGATATCTATGTGGACGACGGTTGGAGCGGTACGAATTTTGACCGACCCGATTTCAAGCGGATGATGGATGACGTTTATGAGGGCAAAGTCAACTGCATTATCGTTAAGGATTTATCCCGTTTCGGACGAAACTACGCTGAAACGGCGAACTTTACAGAGAACATCTTTGTTCGTTTGAAGATTCGTTTTATCGCTTTGAATAACGCAATTGATTCCTTTAGCGATGATATGAATTCGGCGACAAAATGTATCACTATGGGCGTTCAGAATGTTATTAACGAGAGCGTTGCTGCCACAACCTCGGTCAATATCAGAGGTACGCTGAACGTATCAAGGAAGCAGGGAAAATTTATCGGTTCCTTTGCTTGCTACGGGTATAAGAAAGACCCGACGGACAAGCACAAGCTGATTATTGATGAAGAAGCCGCTGATGTTGTCAGAATGATTTACAAACTGTTCCTTGAAGGCAAAGGCATCCTCGGCATTGTAAAACAGCTGAATGCGCTCGGTATTCCGAATCCTGCGGCATACAAAAAGCAGCAGGGCTTGAATTATAATCACACCTCGGGCGTGAATAATGACGGCTTATGGTGCGACCAAACGGTGCGCCGAATCCTCAAAAACGAGATGTATATCGGCAATATGGTACAGGGCAAAAACACCACAATCAGCTACAAGATTAAGCAGTGCAGACCCGTGCCGAAATCCGACTGGATTATTGTTGAGAATACGCACGAACCGATAATTGATAAGGATACTTTTTACAAGGTGCAGTCGCTTTTCAAGATGGATAGCTTTGTGAGAAAATCGCTCTTAACGGACAATGTGGATTTGTTTTCGGGCTTGATAAAATGCGCCGATTGCGGACGAGCAATGAGCAAGAAAACCAACACGTTTGATTACGGCACTTACAGCTATTATCGTTGTGTTACGAATAATAAAAAGGGTATGTGCTTTACTCACTCAATCCGCATTGATAAGCTTGAGCAGGCGGTGCTCTACACCATTAAGGCGATGATAAAAACGGCGCTTGAATTGGAAGCATTCTTGATGGAGGTTGAAGAACGGGCGAAAAACAATCCCGAAACCGATATCATTCAGCGTACGATTGATAAAAAGACGGAGGAGATTGAACGGTACAAAAAGATGTCGCTCAGTCTTTATCCAGACTGGAAATCGGGTGCCATCACGAAAGAGGAATACACGCAGCTTAAAGAGAATATTGCCGAGAAAATCAGGGAACTTGACGGAATGGTTGCCGAACTGAAAAAGCAAAGGGGCAATCCCGAAAACAAGAACCCGAAGCAAAACGAATTTATCAATCATTTCTTGCAATATGCCACGATTGATAAACTTACAAGACCGATTGTGGTGGAACTGATTGATTCAATCCTCGTTCATGGCAACGGTAATATTACCATCAATTTCAAATTCAAAGACGCTTACGAAGAAGCCATTGAATATATTGACGAAGTAAAACGCCGTTTGCTTGCTGAAATAGCATAACTAAAGCCGATAGGATAGCTTGATGTTATCCTATCGGCTAATTTTTATTAATAATAAGCATTGAATTAATTGAAAAAATATATTAATATATGCTTGGGGCATATATTGATTTGTACTTTAAAAAATATATGCTATTTGTATATGCAAATCAATGATGGACTATTTATGATATCGATGATATCGTTATGTCATGAGGTGATAATTATGTTTAGACTTACAAATGACAAAGAAATTGGTAAGTATATTGGTGGCTTGATTAATCAAAAAGGAATATCAGGCAGAGAATTTTGCAGAAGATATTTAAAGCTTCAGCACCCGGAGCTTTCAGATGAAGCAAGAGCAGATATGGTTGACAATTTGAACAACCGACTCACTCAAATAAAAAAGGGAAATAAAGCTATTCAGGTGTACGATTTGCCGATTTTCTGTGAATTGTTAGATGCATCTTGCGAACAAATATTAAGTGCAGGCAAGAACTTTATCCCAACAAGTGCTCATCTTACAAATTATGATGTTGCCTTCAGCAGAGACAAAGAAGTTTGGGATAGTTATATTGCAAGAGATGATAAACTGATTCTTAATGCTGACGAATATAATAAAACAGTTATTGATTATGCTCTTGAATTCAAGAACTATCCTTTTCTTAAGTATTTAATGGATAATGATTATATTTGGTTTGTTCAGGATGACAGAAAGCAATTTGCTTATACATTTGGAGCGGGAACAAGTATTGCAAGAAGAGAACCCGGATATGTTGATATCCTTGAAGTCCATCTGAAAACTAAAGGGAAAGATTCTTTACGCCGAAAAATGATTTCTCTTGCCATTGAGAATAACGATTTTGATATGCTGACAACGCTTAAGGCTCGAGAAATACCTATGCTGTATAATCCGGATTATATTACTTTTCAGCCAGTAGAGTTTGAAAGCTATTATGATGAAGACCTTATCAATCATGTTGTTAATTCTAATCAAAAAGTGATTACTTATTTTACGCAAGAGTTTGATATTGAAGACAGATTCGGAACAACGAATTCGTTTATGTTTCCATTTATGAGCGAACTGGTAGATAAACTGGTTGAATCAAAAAACAAGTATGTAGATAATGTTTTGCGCAGGTGCATAAAGCATAACAAAAAAGCTTGCGATGATATTGTGCACTCTTTTCGCAAAGCGCAGGAATACTATGCCAAGGATTCATTTATGGGCAAATACCAACTTCAAATGATGATTTCGCAGTATTTAGATTACTTTGATTATGCAAATGCAATCAGTTTTAGAAACCTGACAAAAGAAGATAAAGGTGTATTTACAAATATTGTGCATATAAAAGCAAAAACAAAAGACGAAGAAATAAATGAATTAATCAGCGAAGTTAACCGATATTTTGATTTCGTTGTTGGGTTAAAGGAACGAGTTACCGACAAAATGTTAAAAGAAATAGATCCGGAACAGGATTTCTTTAAACTAACAGATGAATTTGTTCTTGAAAACGGTATTGGAGATTTAACTATTGATTATGTGGATGGTGATTAATTATGGGTTGGTTATTTGATTTTGATGATGGCGATATGGCAATGAAAATGTCTGATGATATGGCGATGGATTCAGATGGAAATATGATGCTACGTATGGGCGATAATATGGCTATGGATATGGATTCGGGTGAATTACATATTACATCGTCATGGGATGACGAGGATTAAAAATCGTATTCCCTTAATTACTTTGACTTTCCCTTAAAATGTGCTATATTTCAAGGGAAAGTTTTGAGAGGTAACAAAAAATGGATATTAAAAATGAAGTAAAAGAACGCTGGGGCAATACCGAAGCGTATGCAGAGTTTAGCGCAAAAACAAAGGGCTATTCAAAAGAGCGCTTTGCAGACATTAACGCTGGACTTGAAGATATCTTCCGTAATTTTGCAGAGCTGATAAAAAGCGGCGCAGAGCCAGGTGCAGACGAAGCGCAAGCGCTTGTCAAAAAGCTGCAGGTCTATATTACCGAAAACTACTACACTTGCACTGATGAAATCCTTACGGGTCTCGGACAGATGTATTTAGCCGATGAACGCTTCAAAAACAATATTGATAAATACGCTGACTGCACAGCTGAATTTGTCAGCAAAGCAATTTCAATTTATACCAAATAACAAAACGCTCCCCTTGAAGAATCAAGGGGAGCTTTATGTTTATTGTATTATGCAGCAACAATTATTGCGCATAATCAATAGAAACTAATTTATCATAATCATTGCTTTGCTGCCAATATCATCATTAAAATGATTTTTAGTTATAACAATTTGTTTATCAATTTTTTCTTTTAGATTATCAATATGCGAAATAATACCGACAAGCCTGTTTTCACCAGACATCTTGACTAACACTCTGAGGGCTGCCTCCTGTGCGGGTCCGTCGAGAGAGCCGAAGCCTTCATCAATAAACATTGTGTCAAGCTGTATGCCACCTGCGGACGACTGGATTTCGTCTGATAAACCAAGCGCAAGCGCAAGCGACGCCTTGAAGGATTCACCGCCCGACAGAGAGCTTACGCTCCTCGTTGAGCCGTTATAATGGTCAATAACATCAAGGTCAAGCCCTGTCTGGCTCCTGTTCTGCCCTGCTTCTATGCGGCGCATAAGCTCGTACTGACCGTTTGACATAATCAAAAGACGGGTGTTTGCTCTTTCGATAATTCTGTCAAAATACATCATCTGGACATAGGTTTCAAGCTGTATTTTTTCTTTTCTTGAAACGTTTCCGTTAACGGTGTTTGAAAGCGCATTGAGCCAGGTGTATTTCTTTTCGATTTCTATTAAGTTTTCTGATTGAGCTTTGATGCTTTCTAATAATTGCTCGTTGTTGTCAATTCTTGAATTGATTTCCTTAAGCTGATTTTTCAGAGAATCTTTGTTGTTCTCTGAAGCTTTTCAACATCAAGCTCAACAAAATCCTTCATTGATTCTTCAAAGCCTTTTTGCTTGCCCTGAAATTCAGTCAACATTCTGTTTGCGTCGTCAAGCGCTTTTTTAGCGGATTTCAAAGCGTTTTCGTAAGCTTCCAAATTACGCTTAAGTTCATTTTTCTTTTCTGCAGCCTTGCTTTTGCTTTCAAATCCAAGCTCTTGTTTCAACTTGTCAACCTGCTTCGCTTTTTCAGTAACAGAAGCTTCAAGCGTAGCAATAGCAGTCTTTAATTCCAAAGCCTCTTTTTCAAGGCTCTTGACGCTTTCTTCAAGAACAGGAAGCTCTTTTTCAATGGACTGCTTTTCTTTGTTGTTTGCTTCTTCTACTTTAAGCTTTTCTTCGGTTTCGGCTTTTTGGCTCTTTGTTTGAGTTTTAAGGTCAGACGCTAAATCGCCGAGCTTGTCAAATTCAAAGCTGTCAAAAAGCTTGCCTGCGCGTTCATCAGTATCTTTCTTCAGTGCTTCCGCTTCCGCCTTAAGCTTTGCCGCCTCGTTTGACAGTGCGGCTGCATTATCGGACGCTTTTTCCGATTTTTCCTTAGCCTGCTTAACGTCGCTTTCGGTCGGTGCGTTTTCCGACAGCGTTGCAGGTGACGGGTGTTCTTTAGAGCCGCAAACGGGACAAGGACTGCCGGCTGATAACTGTCCTGCTAATATTCCTGCCTGCTCTGCCAGAAATGCCGAATTCATTTTGCTGTAAATCGCGTTAGCTTCGTTAGCAGCTTCTAAAGCATTTTCAACGGATTCCTGTTTGTCAAAGAGCAGCTTTTCTTTTTGACGACAGTCTGAAAGCCTGCCTTCAAGCGCTCGAATATCGGCTATTTTACCATCAAGCTTATCCGCTTCGCCCTTAAGCTTTTCAATGTTCGCGCCTGCGTCCTTCAGCTCTTCGGCGCGTTTTTTCTTTTTCTCAAGTTCATTGAAAGATTTTTCCAACGTTTCATTGGTTTTCTTTAACGCTTCTTTTTTGTCATCTTTTTTGGCAATTAACTCCTTGAGCTCCTTGATTTCGCTGTCAAGCTCGTCAAATTTTGGGAGCGACGCTTCAAGAAGATTGATTTCCTTTGAAAGCTTGTCGCGTTCGGGATTTTTCGCTTCCTCTGCGCTGTGCTTTGACTTGGCTTCTTCAACAGCTTTCTTCTGTTCTTCAATAAGAAGCTTGTTGTTTTCGTAATCTTTCTTCGTCTGCTCCTGCTTGTCGTAAAGCTCAAGAGAGGTTTGGATTTTTGATAACTCCTTTTCCGCTTTACTAAAGCTGTCTGTTACCGATTTCAGAACTTTTTTATCTGCTTCAATTATGTCCGAAACAAGCTTTATTTCCTCCTCGGTAAGCATATTGCCAGCCTTTGCAGAGTCCAAATCAAATTTAAGCACATCGCTTTCACTGCACCTTACGGAATCAACATACTGCTGAATGCTCTTTTTGGCATCCTCCATCAACCCGTATGTGTCGAGCGAATCCCGCCTGATTGCCTCCTGCAGATTTTTATAAGGACTTGTTTTGAAAATCTGACGAAAGATTTCAACCCTTGTTTTTGTGTCTGCGTCAAGCAGCTTTCTGAAATCGCCCTGTGCAATCATTGCGATTTGCGTAAACTGATTTCTTGTAACACCTAAAAGCGCCTCTATTTCTTTGGTAACGGCGTTTGTTTTGCCGACGGTTCTTCCGTCGGACATAATAAGCTCTGCGTCGGCTGTTTCCTTTGTTTCGCCGTCGCCGCTCTTTTTTGGACGCATATATTCGGGCTTTCTTTTCACCCTGTATTCTTTTTGGCAATACTCAAAAACAAGCTCGACAAAAGTCGGCGTTTCGGGATTTGCATATTTTGAGCGGAAGGTGTTTGACTTTCGGACATCGCCGCTTGCCTCGCCGAAAAGCGCAAAGGTGATTGCGTCAAAAATAGTAGTTTTGCCCGCGCCTGTGTCGCCCGTGATAAGATAAAGACCGCTTTTGCCGAGCGAATCCATATCAAGCACGGTTTTATCCGCATACGGTCCGAATGCGGACATTGTCAGTTTTATCGGTCTCATTCTTCATCACCCCAAATCTTTTCAATCTGCTCAAGCGCATAGTTGCGCTGATTTTCATCAAGCTCCTGCCCGTTTTGCTTTTCATACAGCTCGCCCAGCAAGTCAATCGGAAGCAGCTTTTTTGCATCCTGACTGATATCCACGGTGTTTTTAGTTCTTGTTCTCGTGTTATCATAATCAAGCTTCATTATCTTGTGATAAACGGTTCTCAGGCGTGTTATCGCGTCAAAAATATCCTCTTCATCAGTGAGGGTAATATGATAGTAATCCTCTAAGTTAAAGCTTTCATAAAACGATTTTTCCATAAGCTCGTCATATTTGCCTTTGATTTCAACCATATCATATTTGGGAATAAGCGGAATTGTTCTGACTTCCACATCGCCCTTTTTGCCCATTTCAATTACGGTTACGGATTTCTTATGATTCGCTTCCGAAAAAGAATACTTAAGAGGTGAGCCTGCATAACGGACAGTATCCCTTGTAATCCTTTGCGGCGAGTGAATATGTCCGAGAGCAACGTAATCAAAGCCGTCAAAAGCTGTAGCGTCAATGTTGTCCGTTCCGCCGACGGAGATTTCCTCGCTGTCGCAGGTTTTGGCGCCTGTTACAAACTGATGTGTAACAAGCACATTTCTGTCGTCAGTGCTAATCTCCATATGCTTAACAGCGGATTTAACGGCGTCGTTGTAGGTTGCAATCTCCTCTTCGGGAAACGCCTGGCGCACGTGAACAGGCTTAATAAACGGCAGCATATAAAGCTTGACTGTTCCGAAATCATCATTAAGCTCAAAGGGCTTGACCTCGCCGCTGTACGCGCGTGAAATATGTATACCTACGGTGTCAATAAGCTCTGAAGCGAACGACAGCCTCTCGGCGCTGTCGTGATTACCGCTGATAATAAAGGTTTCAAAATGCCTTTTTGCCAAATCTTTAAGAAAGCTGTTCAGCACCTCCACGGCTTCAACAGTGGGAACTGATTTATCATAAACGTCGCCTGCAATAATAATCCCGTCAGGTTGCTCTTCATCTATAATGTTGAATATCTTTAACAATATATATTTTTGATCCTCAATCATAGAAAACTCGTTAACCTTTTTTCCAATGTGTAAATCAGCTAAATGAATTAGTTTCATAGTATCACCTATCCTTAAGAGTATTATATCATAAACATTAAGCAAAATAAAGTTAAGAACAGCAAATGCAACTCCTTTTTGGTTAACATTTGACATTTGTTATCATATATGATAACATAAGGTAAATAATATCAAGGAGGTGAGGGATTTGACGGACGACAGCATTATTAAAATGCGGCAGAGCATTATATCAAAGCTGACGCAGGCGCGGCTTGAAAAAGGAATATCGCAGGCACAGCTTGCAGAAATGATAGGAACGCAGCGTTCCAATATTTGCAGGATTGAAAGCGGAGCGCAAAATCTCTCGCTGGATATGCTGATAAAGATTTCTCAGGCGCTTGACAAGGATGTCAGCGTAATTTTAGACGAAAGGAGTGATACCATGGGCAACAATTATGTTTTAAAGCTTTATGACGAGCCGCTGATAGAGTTTACGCTTGATACAAAACCGCTTGAAGGCTTGAAGGCTACTATTACAAACGTTAATGAAAGTAAAAAAGCTCTGTGCCCAATTGACCTGAAGCTTACCGATGAAGGCATAGTAAAGTGGCTTGAGCACAGAGTTATTCCAAAGAATCGTCAGTTTGTTGACGAGATTCTCAAATCCTTCGGGCTCAGCGTCAACAACACCAAGGGCATTATTGACGTCTGCATGGGTTTGTCACTCAACGACAGCTATTGGGTTGTTAAGAACGATTTTGACGGAAAGTATGCCGACTACAATCTTTATGAAAACCGCTTCTCCGAGGCGCTTTCACTTGTCGCTTACACGGGTGTCGGTACGGGCAACGAGGCGTTTTCAACCTCGCCCGAGTTCACTACAAACGGTATGCTCCGCAAGGCTTGGCGTTTTGTTGAGGACGACGGCATTTATCTCTATAAAGGCGGAACCGAGGGCGCAGTCAACGCGGGCAACGAACCTTACAGCGAATACTATGCTTCTCAGATTGCGGAAGTGATGGGTTTAAACGCTGTTCACTATGACCTTGAAAACTGGAAGGGTATTCTTGCTTCAAAATGCAAGCTCTTTACCGATATTGACACGGCATTTGTGCCTGTCGGCAGGCTGATGAAGGAGGGCACGCTCAAAGCCGCACTTGATATATATGATGAGTACGGCAAGGAATTCCGCGAGCAGGTAAACAGTATGCTTGTGTTTGATGCGCTGATTTATAACGAGGATAGGCATTTCGGCAACTTCGGTCTGCTGCGTGATAATCACAGCGGTAAAGTCATTGCTCCTGCGCCGATTTTTGATAACGGATTATCCCTTTTCAATTACGGTATGCCCGACGATTTCAAAAATCTTGCCGAATACGCGAAGACCAGAACTACTCCTTACAGGCTTTCTTTTGAGGACGTATGCCGCGAGGTTATGGAAACGAAGCAGCGAAACCAATTAAGGAAGATAGTTGATTTCAAATTCACAAGGCATCCTTCAATCAATCTTCCCGAAGAGCGATTAACAGCGATTGAAAACTATATCAATGTCCGTGCACGCGAATTACTTTCATTACCTAAATTGAGATAATAAAACACGCAATAAAACAGTTTGGCTCAAAGGAGATTTATCATTGAATATTAACGATATTATTGAATATGAAAACGAGAATACAAATATTGACTTTAAAGCAGTGGAATATAATAAAGGTGATTATGCTTCATTATTGAAAGATATTATGTCTATGGCAAACGCAGCTACTTCAGATACGAAATATATTATTGTTGGTGTTAAAAATAGACCCGGTGAAAATAATGAGGTGTTAGGTTTAGATGATGTTTCCGATCAGGCTGTTTTTGAAAATGTTATTCAAGAAAATATTGAGCCAACTATTAATTTCAAATATTATACTCATCTTTATTTTAATGCTAAATTGGGCATTTTTGAAATAACAGCAAACGATGACAAACCCTATATGATGAAAAAAGACTATAATTCATTAAAAAAGGGAGAAATGTGGATAAGAAAAGGTTCTCGGAATTCAAGAGTTACAAGATCTGATTTAGATAAAATGCTTGTTGAAAAATCGTCAATGCGATTTAACAACAAGGTAAAAATCGGTTTTGGTGAGAGCCTTGAAACTATTATTTCACTAAAAAAGAGCATTATTGATTACGACAATTTACCCTCAGCGAAGGAAAAACAAGATTTGATAGAATACAAAAAAAGATTAAAAGTACTCATAGAAGAACATGAAGAACGTGAAAAACGTTCTGAATTATATCCTGGATATAACACACTTTCTAAACTTGCTGGTATTGGTCAGATTGCAGAATACAATAGCTCTAAAAAGGGGATAAGAATTGGATATGATCAATTAAGTATGCCTATATATTGCAATGAGCAAGAACTAGAATATAGAATAAAATCAGTTGAAAAAGACTATTATGATTATGATCGTTATTACATATACGAGGAGAATTCGTATAAGATTAATTTAAATATTTACAATGATGGAAATGAGTTTTTAGAGGATGTACAGATTGAGCTGTTCTTCGACTCTGATGTATTTGAAATCCCTACAAAAAGATTTACAAAACCAAAATCAGGAATATCATCCGCAATTAACGCTGTTTATTCAGAAACGGCTTTTTTATCATATCCAACGGTAAAAAACAAAGGATCATATATAGTTATTAGTGATTCACATAATCAGATAAGACATCAAGCATATACCAAGGTCTTGAGAGATGATTTGCGTTTATTGGTTAATCCAAAGACTAAAAAAAGTGAAAGTAACATTAAATATATAATAAGTGCTCGAAATTTGCCGAATCATATTGAGGGAACACTTACAGTGAAAATTGAAGACTGATATTGTGTCCGCTTTTGTGTACTATTCGTATATATGTACTAATTTAAAATATTACAAACTGTAACCTTTTTGAGTGATGAAAAACGCCTGAAACGCTGTTGTGGCAACGGTTTCGGGCGTTTTTGTATAGGGTATTGTCAGTAAAAGACCAAAAGGGCAGATAATAGACAAAATTTGCGTAAAAATTGGATAAATTTAGGGCGAAATTTTCGAATTTGTCGTAATTGCACAAATTCTGTTGACAGTATTTGGCAATGTGTACAAAAATCTAGTCTAATCTTGACAATGGCACCTGCTGCGGCGAGGACTATAAGTGAGTTTCTGGACGACACAAATACAACAACCGAGGATTATGACCTTATTTTAACAGGCGACTTGGGCTATACGGGAACCGAGCTTCTCCACGAGGTTTTGCAGATTGAATACAACAAGAATATTGAAAAAATTCACGGCGATTGCGGACTGATGATTTTTGATTTGAAGAAGCAGGATGTCAACTCGGGCGGTTCGGGCTGCGGTTGCAGCGCTTCGGTTCTTTGCTCGCATATTCTTAAAAAAATGAGGGCGGGGGAGCTAAACAAGGTTCTTTTTGTTGCAACAGGCGCACTTATGAGCCCAACCTCAACAAAGCAGGGCCAGCCCATTCCGGGAATAGCCCACGCCGTTTTGCTTGAAAAATGAAAACAGCCGACAGGATAACATTATCCTGTCGGTTGTTTGTTTATTGGTGAAAGAATAAAAATACAACTGCTAATATTGCAACAACGGCTACGGCGGCGAAAGCAACAGCAATTGCTTTACTATTATTGTATTCATCATCATTGCTGCTTGAATAATTATAGGAAGACTGTTTTATATTATTTTGTATTTGTTTTTCCTGAAGCTTAAATTTTTGCGGTTTTTTTCTTGTTTTTTCGATTTCTTTATGTAGAAGAGTGAGTGGGTCCTGTTGTGTGAGAAGCTCATTATAAAAGCGTTTTATATCAAATAAATCTTTTTCTGTTACCTCTTGAGGAATGTTGTCGTGAGTAATACTGTTTCTCAAAGATTTCAAATGTATAAGCGTATGCATTTTGTTGTCCCAATTGCTGATATAGGCACGCCCCTTGGTGGAATTCATTTTCATTTCATTAATATATGCTTTTACACTTTCTTCTCCATATGCCTGCTTGCAAAAATTTTCAACATATTTATATTCATCTAAGAATTCTATATCAATTCTGTTCATATTATCACCAATAAGTAAGAATGTAATCATTATAACATACCTGATGATTATTTGCAAAACAGAAACAGTTGGTATTTGATTTACATAATATCTTTAACTTTTCCTTGAAATGTGCTATATTCTAATGGAATAGTTTTTTGGAGGCGGAATATGAAATACGGTGAATCGTTTTTTGACATAGCATATTTGATAATAACTATTAGCATAGGAGCTTATCTGCTTGTTAAAGCAAATAATAAACTTCAAAAGCTGATGGGCGGGGCTGCGCTTGTGCTTGGCTGCGGTGATGCTTTTCATCTTGTGCCAAGGGTGCTGAATTATTTTGTGGATAAGGATTTCACGACTGCTCTCGGAGCAGGCAAGCTGATTACTTCCATAACAATGACGGTATTTTATATCCTTGTTTACTATATCTTTCTGAACAACTATAAAGGGCGGGAAAACAAGGGAATTACCGCAACAATTTGGGGCTTGTCTGCAATCAGAATTGCGCTGTGCCTATTCCCTCAAAACGAGTGGTTCAGCAACAATTCACCGCTGTTGTGGGGCATACTCCGCAATATCCCGTTTGCAATTCTCGGAGGGGTTATCGTTATTCTGTATTTCAAATTCAGAAAAGATGATAAATGTTTCAGATTTATCTGGCTGTATGTAACGCTTTCGTTCTTGTTCTATATTCCCGTTGTTGTGGGCGCAGATGCTGTTCCGATTCTCGGTGCGCTGATGCTGCCGAAGACGATTTGCTATCTTCTGATACTATTCACATTCTTAAAAAAGAAAAAGAACTCATAATGAAAAAACCGAACTCAATTGAGTTTGGTTTTGCTTTATTTATATTTATGATATCAGATATTATAATGTGTTATTGAGAGTAGACTTGCGTTGTGGTATAATAAAGCAGATATCAGCAATTCTTGCTGAGAATCAAACAGGCATTTTTTCTGTTTCAACTATATTTTTGTTAAAAACAAAAACTTCGATAAGGCAATAAACGTTCTTTAAAGCGAAGATTATGCCGTTACATAAGGGGAGTAATTATGACTATAAGAAAAGCTCGAATAAAAGATTCAAAACGCATTGTAAGCCTGCTCAGCCAGGTGCTTGAGCTGCATGCTGAAATACGCCCCGATATTTTTCAGACGGGGACAACAAAATATACCGAAACCGAGGTTGAGGGACTTATCAATAATGAAAACAGGCGCACATACGTTGCAGTTGATGAAAACGATGAGTTAATCGGTTTTGCGCTCTGTGAAGTTAAAAAAATCAATTCTCACAATATGGTTCCACGCAGGGAAATGTATATTGACGATATCTGTGTTGACGGCAGCGCAAGGGGACAGCGCATCGGCACTCAGCTGTTTGAATATGTGAAGGAAGAAGCGAGAAAACTCGGTTGCTACGAAATCACGCTGAACGTCTGGGAAGGCAACGACAGCGCCAGAGCGTTTTATGATAAAATGAATATGAAACCCAGGTCAACAATGATGGAAATAATTCTGTAAATAGCAGTATCAGATATGCAGAGGTGCGCTGTGAAATATGATAAAGAAGCAAAGGAAAAATGGGGCGAAACCGAAGCCTCAGTATATATTGCAAATGAATAATAAGGAGTTGCAAATGCAGCTCAGTAAATCAAATTTTCGGAGGTTGTTATGTTTCGGAAAATGAGAAGATTTAAGCAGCAGATTTCGGATGAAGAATGTATTGAGCTGCTGAAAAATGAAAAAAGAGGCGTGCTTTCCGTAATCGGTGAGAACGGCTATCCCTACGGTATTCCGCTTAATCATTTTTATGACGGAAAAGACGGCAAGCTTTATTTCCACGGCGCAAAGGAAGGTCATAAGCTTGATGCAATAAAAGCCTGCAACAAGGTTTGCTACACCGTTTTTGATAAGGGCTACCGCAAGGAAGGCGAGTGGGCACTTAATGTTAAAAGCGTTGTTGTTTTTGGCGAAATAGCGCTTGTTTCTGACGCAGAAAAAGCAAAGGAAATATGCACCGAGCTCTGCCGTAAGTTTACCGATGATGAGGAATATCTTGAATATGAAATAAAAAACAGCCTGCCGAGAGTTCAGTGCCTTGAACTAACACCGCAACACATAACAGGCAAGCTTGTAAACGAATCTTGATTTTTAAAGGAAAAGGGTAATGAATAATATAAATGAATGGGACAGAATGGTCAGCGGAAAGCTTTATGATGCGGGGAGTAAGGATTTATATAAAAATCACAGCCTCGGTATGATGCGCTGCGACAGATTCAACCGCATACCCTTGTGGAGATATAGAGCAAAGGAAAGAGCGCTTGCAAAGCTGATTCCTTCCTCGAAAGGTAAGGGCTTATATGTTTTTGCACCCTTTTACTGCGAATACGGCATTAATATAAAGGTGGGCGAGGGCTGCTTTGTGAACTATAACTGCACATTTCTGGATGTTTCTCCCATAACTCTGGAGGATGGAGTTTGGATAGGCGCAAATGTTACTCTTGCAACACCCTCCCATCCGTTTTTGCCCGAAGAAAGATTGCCGCAG
The DNA here is from genome assembly GCA_947302895.1 of uncultured Clostridia bacterium. Taxonomy (GTDB): domain Bacteria; phylum Bacillota; class Clostridia; order Oscillospirales; family Acutalibacteraceae; genus Eubacterium_R. The sequence goes on from CAMYWU010000008.1 coordinate 14,591, forward strand.
GAATATCCCGACGGCTTCCACGATTTGGAATACTCAAAGCCTATAACGATTAAAAAGAACTGCTGGATTTGCTCGAGCGCAACTATTATCGGCGGTGTAACTGTTGGCGAAAACAGCATTGTTGCCGCAGGCGCAGTAGTAACCGCGGATGTTCCTTCAAACAGTATTGTTGCAGGCGTGCCTGCAAGGGTTATCAGAGCTATTGATGAAAACGACAGAATGAACGTCTGGGAAACATATCTCAGAAATGAAATGCCCACAACAGTAAGAGATACAAAAAAGCAAACAGAAAATAAAAAGGATATGAAAACAGGATTATGATTCTTTATATCAACAGCTGTGTTCGCAGTGAATCACGAACAGATAAAATTGCAAGAGCGGTGCTTGAAAAGCTCGGCGGAGAATACACCGAGCTTTATCTTCCCGATGAAAACCTTCAGCCCTTATCAAAAGAACGTCTTGAAAAGCGCACGGCGCTTATCGAAAAAGGGGACTACAGTGATGATATGTTCCGCCTTGCAAAGCAGTTTGCAAGCGCCGAAAAAATAGTTGTTTCTGCGCCCTTCTGGGATTTATCCTTCCCGTCAATACTAAAACTGTATATCGAAAATATCTATGTTACGGGTATTGTTTCGGAATATAATTCAGACGGCACGCCCCACGGCTTATGCAGGGCGGATGAGATAATCTATGTAACAACTGCAGGCGGTCCCTATGTTCCCGATTACAGCTTTGGATATATCAAGGACCTTGCCGAAAATTATCTTGGCATTGAAAAAGCAACGCTGATTAAAGCGGAAATGCTTGATGTTGAAGGCTTTGATGCAGAAAAGATTATTAAAAAAGTAATTTCCGAATTATAGAACTCTGATTTTGAGGTGTAAAAATGATTATCAGAAGCGCAAAAACAAGCGATGCCGAACGCCTGCTTGAAATATATTCATACTATGTTGAAAACACGGCGATAACATTTGAATATGATGTTCCCTCTTTGCAGGAGTTTTCAAAGCGCATTGAAGATACCCTTAAAAAATATCCCTATCTTGTTCTTGAAGAAAACGGAGTTATTCAGGGTTATGCCTATGCTTCCTCTTTTCGCCCGAGGGCTGCGTATTCCCATTGCGCCGAGCTTAGCATATATATCGATAAGGCTTCAACAGGCAGGGGCTACGGAAGAATACTCTATGAAGCGCTTGAAAAGGAGCTTGAAAAAATCGGCATAACAAATCTCTATGCAAGCGTTGCAAGCCCTGTGAAAGAGGATGAATACCTTACGAATAACAGCGAGCATTTTCATTCCCATCTGGGCTTTGTTAAGATTGGCGAATTTCATAAATGCGGATATAAATTCGGCCGCTTTGATAATATGATTTTTATGGAAAAGCTTCTTAAATAATGCAAAAACTCCCCTTGGCTTTCAAGGGGAGTTAATTTATTGTGTTCAGTCGCAAAGAAGCTTGCAAACCATATCAAGATTTTTGCGGATTTCAAGATGCTGGGGGCATTTCTTTTCGCACATACCGCAATCCTTGCAGCTCTCAAAGGTTTTGCCATCGTGTTTGAGATAGTCTTTCATCATATTCTTTGCGTGGTCCTTCAAGCCGTATACATTATAGTATGTATACATCTCAAAAATGCGGGGGATGTTTATTTCAACAGGGCAGGGCTGGCAGTATTTGCAGCCTGTGCAGTACAGCTCTGAGAATTTCTTTATTTCCTCAATAGCGCTGCCGAGCTGCTGCCATTCCTCTTCCGAGAAAGAAGTGTTATCGGAAGCAATCTTTATATTCTTGCGAACCATATCAATATCCTGCATTCCCGAAAGTGCGCAGTTAAGGTTC
>CAMYWU010000009.1 GCA_947302895.1 uncultured Clostridia bacterium
TAAATCGCTTCGCTGAATGTTTTCAAGTATGGATAAAACGGCACTTTGCTCATAGTCGCAGTCAAGCTCTATGCAGGGAACTGATTGAAAATTGGCGAGTATTGCCGCTCTCAGCCTTCTTTCTCCTGCGATAACCTCAAAATAATCCGAATTATTTATTCTTCTTATTAATAATGGCTGCAATATGCCGTTTTCCTTTATTGAATCCGCAAGCGAAAGCATTTCATCGCTTTCAAACTTGTGGCGGGGTTGATACGGATTCGGCAACAGCTTCTCTGTTTGAATATTTTTTATTTCTTCCATATAACCACCCTTTAGGCAAATGTTATCATAGCGGCAGAAAAAAATAAAGGATTTTTCATCGTGAAAAATCCTTAATGTTCGACATAAACATATTCTATTCGAGGGGAGTGGATGTTATTTTCTTGGGCTTTCTGGGATATATTGTCGGAATTTGCGAAATCTTTTTTATAATAACAATTGTTCTTTGGTCTCCGTTCGGAAGTTTATATGAAACAATATCCTCAAACCTGCCTCCCAGAAGGGATACAGCGTTTTTAGCGCCCTCCGTTTCATCTTCGCTGCCCTTCAGCGCAACGAAGTATCCGCCTTCCTTAACGAAGGGTAAACAGTATTCCGCAAGCACATTCAGCGGCGCAACAGCCCTTGCCGTTGCAAAATCAAATGTTTCACGCAAAACCTTGTTTTGCCCTGCATCCTCGGCTCTTGAATGTATGAGCTGAGCTTCCTTACCGCAGCCGCACACAACGCTTTCAAGAAAATCAATGCGTTTTTTAAGGGAATCAAGCAGGGTGAGCTTTAAATCCTCCCTTGCAAGCAAGAGGGGAAGCCCCGGAAAGCCTGCGCCCGTTCCAACATCAATTATCTTAGCGCCCTTGGGTATATCAACAAAGCGCAGAAATTCAAGACTGTCAACAAAATGCTTAACAACAATCTCGTCAGGCTCGGTTATTGCGGTTAAATTCATAACCTTATTTGTTTCGACAAGGGTATTTGCATAAAAATCAAAGCCGTTAAGCGCTTTTTCATCAAGCTCAACTCCGATTTCGCTGCAATAATCCCTCAATAAGTCCTTGTTTATCATAAACTCTCCAAAATAATATTAAGCGCTGTTATATCAGCGGGGTTAACTCCGCTGATTCTGCTTGCCTGACCTAAATTCTGAGGTCTTATTTTTGAAAGCTTTTCAACAGCTTCGAGCCTTAACCCCTTTAATGCGCTGTAATCTATATCCTCGGGGATTTGCTTTTCTTCAATTCGGCGCATTTCCTTAATCTGCGCCTCCTGCTTTTTAATATATCCCTCATATTTTATTGATATTTCAACCTGCTCAAAGATTTCATATGGCAAATCCGGGCGGTTTATATCAAAGGGTTTTAAGTGTTCATAGGTTATCTGAGGTCTGCGAAGAAGTTCAATCATCTTGCAACCCGTTTTCATAGGCGCTGTTCCAGCGTCTTCAAGAACCTTCTGAAGCTCGGGGGAGAGGGGGATTGAGGTTTTTTCAACCCTTCTCATCTCCTCTTTGATTAACTCCTGTTTCTTTAAGAACTTTGCATATCTTTCCTCGCTGATGAGCCCTATTTCATATCCAAGCGGAGTTAAGCGGATATCCGCATTATCCTGTCTTAAAACAAGGCGGTATTCGCTTCGTGAAGTCATCATCCTGTATGGGTCCGAACAACCCTTGGTAACCAAATCATCGATGAGAGTTCCAATATAAGAGCCCCCACGGTCAAGAACAATCTCGCTCTTGCCCTGAATTTTTCTTGCCGCGTTAATTCCTGCAACAAGTCCCTGTGCGGCGGCTTCCTCATATCCGCTTGAGCCGTTGAACTGTCCTGCTCCGTAAAGACCGGGAATATCATTGAATTCAAGCGTTGCTTTCAGCGCCGTCGGGTCAACGCAGTCATATTCAATTGCATATGCGCAGCGCATAACCTGTGCGTTTTCAAGACCGGGTATTGTATGGATAAATTCAAGCTGAACATCCTCGGGAAGCGAGGAAGAAAGACCTTGCAAATACATCTCCTCGGTGTTTTCGCCGCAGGGCTCAATAAAGAGCTGATGCCTTTGCTTATCTGCAAAACGAACGATTTTATCCTCAAAGCTCGGGCAATAGCGAGGACCCTTGCCCTCGATTTTTCCGCTATACATAGGCGAGCGGTGAAGATTATCAAGAATAACCTGTTTTGTGTTTTCGTTTGTGTATGTTATATGGCATAATACCTTGTTTTCAGGCGCATTTTCGGTTTCAAAGGAAAAGGGAACTGTTCTCTCGTCGCCCGCCTGCTCTTCAAGGTTTTCAAAATTGATAGTCCTTTTATTTACTCTGCTCGGCGTTCCTGTTTTAAATCTGCGAAGCGGAATATTCAGCTTCTTAAGGGATGCGGCAAGCTGAGTTGCAGGAAACATACCGTCGGGTCCGCTTTCATATGAAATCTCGCCGATATAAACCCTTCCGCCAAGGAAGGTTCCCGTTGCAATGATAACGGCTTTTGCGGTAAACTCGGCTTCAAGCCTTGTTACACAGTGCCATAAACCCTTCTCGTCTCTGAATATATCAACAATTTCGCCCTGGCGTATATCAAGGTTTTCGCATTTTTCAAGAATATGCTTCATTTCGGCGGAGTATTCTCTTCTGTCTATCTGCGCTCTTAGGGAATGAACAGCGGGTCCCTTCCCGAGATTGAGCATTCTCGACTGTAGAGTGTGCTTGTCCGCCGCCTTGCCCATTTCGCCGCCGAGGGCATCAATTTCACGAACAAGATGTCCTTTAGATGTTCCTCCGATTGAAGGATTGCAGGGCATATTGCCAACCCAGTCAAGATTTATTGTGAAAACGGCGGTTTTTGCGCCAAGGCGTGATGAAGCAAGGGCAGCTTCAATTCCTGCATGCCCTGCGCCTATTACTATTACATCATATTCTCCGCCGAAATACATATCCTACCTCTTTTGTTCAAGCGCAGCGAGTAACCAACAACGTGCAACGCAAAACGCATAACGCACAACTGTTACTTTCCTACACAGAATTTACTGAATATATTATTAACAACCTCTGTTGTTGCTTTCTTTCCCGTTAATGATAAAAGCTCGTCCGCAGCCGCATCAAGCATAACATTGATTGCATCAAAGGTCATACCCGATTTCAGCGCATCAATTGCGGCGCATATATTTTCATATGCTCTCTGGCAGTTTTGCTTCTGCCTCAAATTTGCAAGCAGGGGAGCGTTTGAATCAAAATCAGCAATACCGAGCACATTGTTTACCGCATTGCAAAGCTCCTCATAGCCTTCGCCGTTCTTTGCGCTGATATAAACAACGCTTTCAAAGGCATTTTCTATAACTGCCGTATCAATTTCGCTCTTTAAATCCGTTTTATTGATAACTGCAACCGCATTTTTGCCCCTGCACTTATCAATTAACTCTTCATCCTCGTTTGTAATAGCCTGCGAGGAATCAAAAACGGCTAAAACAAGCTGCGCCTCATCAATTGCTTTATGGGCTTTTTCAATTCCTATTGATTCAACATAGTCCTCGCTCTTTCTGAGCCCTGCGGTATCCTTAAGGTGCAAAACAATATCGCCCAGACGTACGCTGTCCTCAACAATATCCCTCGTTGTTCCCTCAATATGGGTTACAATGCTCTTTTCCGTTTTTGAGAGCATATTCATAAGGCTTGATTTGCCTGCGTTCGGTCTGCCTGCGATAACTGTGTTTACTCCGCAAGTTACGGTTTGACCGTTATCATAGTTATCAAGAAGCTTTGCGAGAGTTTTTGAAGCTTCATCAAGTGTTTTTTCAAGCTCTTCGTTTTCAAGCTCGGGTATTTCCTCGTCGGGATAATCAACCCATGCCGCCATAAGTGCGCTCATATCGAGCAGTTTTTCAAGAACGGAGTTTATCTCACGGCTCAACACGCCCTGAAGCGCATTAAAGGAAGCCTTAAGCTCAGCCTGTCCCTGAGCGGAAATCATTGAAGCAACGGATTCCGCCTGGGTTAAATCTATTTTTCCGTTTAAAAAGGCTCTTTTTGTAAATTCTCCTGCCTCGGCAGGCTGGGCACCCGCATCAAAAACAGCCTGAAGGGTGTTTTGTATTGCAAGCAAGCCTCCGTGAACGGATAACTCGGCAACATCTTCGCCCGTATAGCTTTTGGGCGCACGGAAAACAAGGGCAACCGCATTATCTGCCTTGCTGCCGTTTATTATTATATTTCCGTATTTAGCTCTGTAGCCCTTAAGCTCGGTTAGCTCAGAATTATCAAAGGGCTTGAAAACGTGCGAAGCAATTTTTATTGCATCGTCGCCGCTTATTCTGATAACTCCGATACCGCCCGGGGCATTTCCGCTTGATATTGCAGCAATTGTTTTTGACATAAAAACTCCGTTTATTAATCAGGTGCGGGCAGAGCCCGCCCTCAACTCTTCACTCTTAACTTTTAACTCTTAACTTATTAATGGCGAACGCCAACCGTCCGCCATTAATGATTAGTCTTTATTTACTTCAATCTTTCCGAACTTCGGTAAATCAGCTCTGTCTGCCTTGGGTTCACGCTGAACCTGGGGAGCGGACTGCTTTGAACCTCTGTTTCTTGATTCACGGGGCTTTACGCCGCCTGTTGGCTCAAGAACAACTCTTCTGTCCTGATTATAGCCGATTGAGCGAGATTCAACGCCGTCAAACTCCTGAATCGTTGTATGAATAATTCTTCTCTCATAGGGATTCATCGGCTCAAAGGTGTATCTTCTGCCCGTTCTGAGAACATAGGAAGCGTGCTTTCTTGCAAGCTGCTTCATGGTTTCGTTTCTCTTCTCTCTGTAGTCGCCAACATTGATTGAAACACGAACATAACCGCCGCTCTTTTTCTTCATAGCGAGAGAAAGGAGATACTGAATTGAATCAAGGGTTTCGCCCCTTCTTCCTATAACAATTCCGAAATCCTCACACTCAAGGTCCATTGTTACAACGCCGTTATCGTACTGAGCTTCGATTTTTGCATCGTCAACCTTAAGTCCCTTAAGAATTTCAGCAAGATAGCTCTTTGCATATTCAAGGTCAACCGATTTCGGAGCGTCCTTTTTGGGCTCTTCGGTTTCGGGTGCCTTGGGAGCAGCCTTAACTTCAGGTTTTGCTGTGTTTTCCTTCTTTACGGCTTCCTTCTTCTTTTGGGGATTTGCCTTCTTTGGCTGCTTTTTATTAGGTTTTTTCTCTTTAACTCCGTCTTCATAACTTGCCTTAACCTGAGCGTCTGCACCTCCGAAAAGTCCTAAAAACTTTTTCTGAGGTCTGACAAGCACTTCAAATTCAATATCGGCAGTAAGCGGAGCATTTAAACCGGCTTTTGCGGCATTGGTTGCCTCTTCAATGGTTTTGCCGGTTCCGATATATTCTCTTAACATATATCCTCCGAAACGTTTTACGTTCTATTTAATTTTTTTAATGCTTTCTTCCCTTGAACGTCTTTCAATAGTGTTTTCTATCATTTCTCTTGCGATATTTCTTTTTGGCGGGAAGAATTTTGCCATAACGAGCTGCTGAACAATTGCAACCACGTTTGAAATAATCCAGTAAAAGCCAACTGCTGCAGATACTTTAAACGAGATATAGAACGAGAAAAGGGGCATCATAAGCATCATCATAATCATTGATGACTGCTGCTGAGCTGCCATAGTGTTGGTTTTTCTCTGAATTAATGTTGAAACAATTGAGGATGCCAATGATGTAATAAGGCAGAGGATGGGAATTATAATAATAACTCCGCCCTTCCAGGTCGGAACCTGGGTCATATCGAGCGAGCCGATAAACATATGGTTTTTATAATTCTCAATTGCTTCGATTTTGTCCGCTGTAAACAGCTTTGGAAGCTCAGTGGCAAGTATATCCTTATACTTATCAAAATTCTGGAGAATTTCAATCTGGAAATACTGTCCGCTGTAGTCGATTGCTTTAGCGATAGCCTCGGTGTTGCCTGAAATATCAACGCCGAGAATATACTGAATAGGATAATAGATAATTCCGATAATACCCATAAGGAATACCATCTGGAAAGCCATCGGTCCGCAACCCATATTCATCGGATTGTGGCCCTCTCTTGCATAAAGAGCCTGGATTTCCTCCTGCATCTGGGCATTTGCCTTCTGGCGCTGCTTAGGATCAGAAATGCTGTTTACATTATATTTCTTTTGAATCTTCTGTATTTTAGGCTGAATTCTTGCAGTTTTCGCCATAGTTTTCTGCTGTCTTAAGTTAAAGGGGAAGAGAACAACACGGGTTAATACGGTGAAAACCATAAGCGAAATGAAATAGTTATCATTGAATATGAAGAGAAGTCCCTTCATACATTCGCCGAACAGCCAATACAGCGGCTTTAAAAAGGCCATTCCGTTTGAAATGCCTCTTGCTGCCATTGTAATAGTTTCAATAAACACTTACTTTTCCTTATTTCCTTTTTCTTTTTTTGGGGGAACGGGGTCGTATCCGCCCTTAAAAAAAGGATTGCATCTCATTATTCGCCATAAAGCTAAAAGCGAGCCCTTGAGCACGCCGTGTATTTCAATAGCCTCGGCGGCATACTGAGAGCAGGTTGGGGTATAACGGCATGCGCCGTGGGAAAATCTGGGGGAGAGGGTTAACTGATAGGTTCTGATGAAAAAAATCGCAATTTTCTTTAAAAGGGAATTAAGCTTTTTCATCAATAACACCCATTTCCGTAAAATGATTTTCCATATCCTTCAAAACTTCCTGCATTTTAACCTTGCTTGTTAGCCCTCTTGCAACAAAAACAAAATCCCAGCTGCCGCAAATTTTAGGCTCAAGCTCGCTGAAAGCCGCCCTTATTATGCGCCTTGAACGGTTTCTTTCAACCGCATTTCCGATTTTTTTAGAGGTTGTTATGCCGTATCGGCAGCCCTTACCCCTGCTTTTCATTGCATAGGTTACAAGGTATTTTGAAGCTTTGCTCTCGCCGCGATAATATAATCTGCGAAAATCCTTGTTTTCCTTCAGGGTCTGACTTTTCATAAAGTCCCCATTCCTGTTTTAATTAGTTAATCAGCTCTTAGTATGAGAGCTTTTTTCTGCCCTTAGCTCTTCTGCGAGCAAGTACTTTTCTTCCGTTTCTTGTTGACATTCTCTTTCTGAAGCCGTGCTCCTTCTTAGCATGTCTTTTCTTTGGCTGGAAAGTTCTTTTCATCTTTTTTCAACTCCGTTTCCAAGACTAAACTGGTCTTAATCTTTATATTCTCTGTGCGGTATAGCACAGGCATTTTACTGCTGAAAATCAGCGCTGTTTGTCAACTGATATACTAACAGCCTTGATATTATAGTATAATTAATAATGTTTTGTCAACTAAAACTTGTTTTTATTTCAATAATAATATATAATATACAATATCTTGGGGTGAACGCATATGAAAGCAACAATTAATAATAAGCTCCTGAGCAGAAATCTGTTTTTTTCAACGGTATTCTTTATATCCGTGTTTTTTGCCGACGGTTTCAGCAGCTTATTTTTTATGAATTTAAAATATCGCACCCTGAAATTAATTCTTTGCGTTTTGATACCGATTTTAACAACTTATTTTAACTTTCGTATGGAAAAAAGCCTGAAATTCATTGGTAAAAGCTCGGCAATAATAATGTGCTGCTTCGTTTTTTTCTTTACTCTTTTCAGCTTGCTTGATATAGGCGCTTTTTCCTTTAATGATATCGCTTCGCTCTTTCATATTTCTTATGCGCTGATTTGCTTGTTTACGGTTTTTGCCGTTTCAACCTTTCTTGCAGGAAGAAACGAAAAGAGCGATTACAATGAATTTTATAACAATTTCTTTCTGGGCTACGTTCCCGTTGCCATAATGCTTTACGGTCTGCTCTATTTTAACTACCGTGCAAACGAATTTGAATATACGGTTAATTTCATTCCCTTCAGGGGAGAAATAAAAACTCTTTTTTCAATGTTTTCCGTTCACACGGCAATGAGAAGCATAGGAAACTTTGCTTTTTATTCAACAATTGCTCTTTGCGTTTCAAGATTTATAAAAAAACACACCGCCCTTCTCAGCTTTTTGCTTCCCTTTGCGCTCTGCGTTTTAACCGAAGCGGCGCAGGGAATATTCTCAATAGGGGATGCGGATATTGACGATATTATATTAAACGGTCTGGGCGCACTTATCGGCGCACTTATTTATAAGCTTTTTATTGAAAAAATAAGGAGAAAAGAATTATGCTCGGAATAATCGGCGCAATGGATGTTGAGGTAAACACCATAAAGGAAAAGGTTGAAGATAAAAAAATAAAGACCTTTGCAGGAATTGACTTTGTCTGCGGATATCTTGAGGGCTGCGAGGTATGCGTTGCTCAGTGCTCACCGGGAAAGGTAAACGCTGCGCTTTGCACACAGGCAATGCTTGATAATTTTGATATTGATGAAGTGATAAATGTTGGCGTTGGCTGTTCGCTCAGCGGAGAGGTTGTTATAAGGGATATTGTTGTTGTAAGGGATTTATGCCAATACGATATTGATATAACCGCTCTCGGCGAGCCAAGGGGTTTGATAAACGGAATCAATAAAATAAAAATTGAAACCTCCTGCGCCCTTTCTGAGGCTCTGGCTCAAAGCGCAAAGCAGCTTGATAACTGCATTCATTTCGGAACAATCGCTTCCGGCGATACCTTTATTGCAGGAAGCGAGCTTAAAAAAATGATAAACAGCGAGTTCGGCGCAATCTGCGGTGAAATGGAGGGCGCTGCAATCGCTCAGGTTTGCTATATAAACAATGTTCCTTTTGCTGTATTAAGAACAATCAGCGACGGCGGAGATAAAAATGCTCAGATTGATTATCCAACATTTAAATCAATTGCCGCAGATATTTCAAGCAGAATAATTCTTAACTTTCTGAAACAAAAAAATTAAAAAAGCTCCGTCTTTTGACGAAGCTTTGAATTATTCCGGTATATATGTATGGAAGCTGTTCATTATAAGGCTTTCGGCTTCCTCAATGAGCTCGTTTATAACCGTTCTCTGTGAGGAATCAACGCCCGTTCTTGAACGGTCCTCAATCAAAACGAATTTTGCATCCTGAATTGCAATTGCGGCACTTGCTAAATCCTTTGCAACGCTGTAATCGATTCTGAAAAGCTCTTTCGGAATGATTCCCGCTTTTGCAAGGGTTAATGCGCCACGGTAGAGGGTAAGAAGATAATAATCATAAACAAAACTCTTCTCGGCAGGGTCGGAAGCGCTTGCGGCAACTGTATCCAAAAGATATTTGGTTGCTTTTGAGAGCATAACCCTATCGCTGTCGAGCGTTGAAAGATAATCATTTCCCATTCCGTTGCGGTTTTCGCTTACTCCGAGAAGGTAATCGGTTGTAACTCCGTAGTATTCGCTGCACTTGATAATGAAATCAAGTCCGCATTCTCTTATTCCTTTTTCGTAATGAGAAAGAAGGGCCTGGGAAATGCCAAGCTCCGTTGCCGCCTTTTTCTGGCTTATTCCTCGTTCTTTTCTGAGCTGAGAAAGAACACTTGAAAACTTAGATACCTTATCTCTATTCTTCGTCATTTTCATCTCTTCTTCATATATTTAGTATACCGCTTTAATAACACGGTTTTATACGCACAGTAATACTCTAACATTATAGCGAGAATTATACTTCTTGTAAACATCCGCTTTGCAATTGTTATATTTTTGTAACAACATAAGCAATAGCCCCATTTTTGAAAGGAATATCAATATGAAAACATACACTCTGTATTTATTTCGCCACGGTTTAACCAAAGGAAATATCAACGCACAGTATATTGGGCATACGGATTATCCACTAACTACAGATAGTATGCAGGAGCTGAAAAGGATAAAGGCAAAACACCATTATCCCGAGGTTGATGCGGTCTTTGTTTCGCCTCTTAAGAGAGCAAAACAGAGCGCAGAAATAATGTTTCCCAAAAATAACAAAATTGTAATAGATGATTTTATCGAATATAATTTCGGCGAATTTGAAGAGCTTACCGCAGAGGATTTGAAGGACAACGAGGATTTTCAAAACTGGTTCAGGGGCGATATAAATGCCGCTCCGCCATACGGGGAATCAAACGCACAGTTTGTTCAGCGAATCTGCGCCGCCTTTGAGAAGGTTATAGACGGCTGCATTAAAAGCGGAGTTCAGAATATTGCAATAGTTTCCCATGCAGGCGTTCTGATGACAATTCTCTCCTGCTACGGTCTGCCCGAAGCGCCGATGGCTCACTGGCAAATGGATGCGGGCTACGGATATAAGCTTCGCATAACCCCTTCGCTCTGGATGCAGGCTAATAAGATTGAGGTTGTTGATACCTCGCCCCAGAGTCTTGAAGAATTAAAAACAGAATAAATTCAGCAAAAATAAAAAATGCTTTGGCATGACCAAAGCATTTTTTATTTATTAATCACTTTCCTGGTTTTTCTTTGTTGTTGTGCTCGTGGTTACATTTGTAACCTCGCCATAGTGCTCGTTTGTTATCGTATAATACGAGCCCATTGCACCGTCGCCGTCGCTGTAGAAGCCGCTTTCAGGACATTTTGAGGTATCAACTCTCTTGTGGGCAAGAGTTATGCTTGATTTTCCGTAAACTATTGACTGCAGATTATATGCATCAACGGGGAAATCGCATTTCCATACCCACGCTCCGTATGCAGTTCCTCCCCAGAGATTATGCTCTGGAATTGTTTGCATATAGAAATCAAAATTAAGCCAGCCCTGGGATAACGCATATTTTGCTATCTTAACAACCTCATTCTTTGAGAAATTGGTTTTAACATAGGGGGTGAGCCTGTTTATTATCTTAAGAAGCGTAACGGGGGAAGCGTCCTTGGTCTGCTTAAACAGCTCGATAATGCAGGTTTTCTGTCTGTCCGCTCTCATATTATCCGAATCAAGCTTTCTGATTCTGCAATATGCAAGCGCCTGCTTGCCGTTGAGCTTAAGCTTTCCCTTTTTGCCCTCAAAGGTTTTTTCAATAGTAACCTTGCCGTATCTCTTCTGATGGGAATTAATCTCTTCAATCTCTGCTTCCGTCAGCTCAAGTGTTACTCCGCCGAGAGTGTCAACAATTGTTTCAAAGGAATCAAAGTTAACAATTGCATAGTTATCTATTTTAACCTTATACATATTCTCAACGCAGTTAATATATGCGTTGATATTGCCCGTTGCCATTGCACCGTTTATTTTGCCGAAACGACCGGTTGAGGGATCGCCCTCGGTTGTTTCCCAATAGGTGTAGGCGTCTCTTAAAATAGAGGTAAGGGTTATAACTCCCGTATCTATATTGATACTGACGATTATTGCAGAGTCGGCATTTGTTCCCTCATCGAGAATCTCGCTTCCTCTTGTATCCTCACCGATAAACAGAACATTTAAAACATGGGTTGAAGAACAGGGAGTACCGTTATAATACCAGGTTTTTATCATATCCTTTAAGGAAGAAAGCTGGGTTGCCTCGGTTTCATCAATCGGGGAGAAGTTTTCAATAAGCTTATCCATTCCCTTCCAGGGTGCTTCGGTTGTTGCAACGGTTTCGCTGTTGCTCTTAACAAGCCTGTTTATCATATTATCTGCAAATATTGCACCTGCTGCAATAGCAACTACAACAATTATTGCAATAATACCAAGAATTATTTTTGTTTTCCTGCCCTTTTTCTTTGGGGGCTCTTCCTCTTCAGCCTCAACGGTATTGATCATTTCCTCTTTTGGAGCCTGGGTTAAAACCTCTTGAGCTGCCGGAGCTTCTTCCTCCTCGGTAAACTTAAGAATGTCAACCATTTCTTCCCCAGGTTCCTCCTGAACTTCGGGTTCAGCTTCTTTTTGAACCGACTGAGGTTCGGGTTTGGGTTCCGGTTCCGGCTGAGGTTCGGGTTCCGGCTCTGGCTGGGGCTCGGGCAGCTCCTCTTTTGGAACCTCGGAGGTTTCGATAATGTTCGGAGCTTCGGTTTTTTCCTCTCTAGGCGCTTCTTCTCTTCGTTTTCTAACTTCAGAAAGAATATCGTCGATATTATAATTATCCTTATTCACTGGGATTCTCCTCTTATGCTCTTAGACTTATTTATGATTCCTGCTCGGGCTCATTTGCTTCTTCTTCGGGAAGCTGGGCAAATTCTTCGCCCTCTTCCTCTTCGTATTTATCAACAATACTAAGAGTTGCAAGCCTTTCGCCCTCGTTAACTCTCATAACCTTAACGCCTTTGCTCGGACGTTTGAAAGCGGAAATCTGCTGAGCGTGGGTTCTGATAACAATTCCGTCGGTTGTTATCATAATAACATCGTTTTCATCATCAACAGGAGCAATCATTGCAACCTTGCCAAACTGCTCGCAGCGATAGTTAATAAGTCCCTTACCTGCTCTTGATTGAACACGGTAATCATCAAAGTCGCTCTTTCTGCCGTAGCCTGTTTCGGAAACGGTTAGGAGCTGCTTGCCCTGGGTTGCAACGGCAAAGCCAACAACATAGTCGCCCTCTTTAAGCTGAATTGCTCTAACGCCCCTTGCGGTTCTGCCGATAAGTCTTGCATCGCTTTCATTGAAGCAGATAGCCATACCGTCGTGGGTTGCAACAACAAGCTTGCGCTCGCCATCGGTAACATCAACCCAGCAAAGCTCATCGCCCTCGTCAAGATTAATTGCAATAATACCTGTTTTTCTGATGTGGTCGTACTGATTAATTGCGGTTCTCTTAATAATACCGTTTCTTGTTACCATACAGAGATATGCTCTGTCTTCCTCCTTGGGAATCTTAACCATTGCAGAAACGGTTTCATCCTGTTCAAGCGGAAGAAGGTTAACAACATTCATTCCCTTGCTTGTTCTTGAGGATTCCGGAATCTGATAGCCCTTGAGCTTGAATACCTTGCCCTTATTGGTGAAAATAAGAACAAAGTCGTGGGTTGAGCAGGTGAACATTGTTTTTGCATAGTCCTCTTCTCTTCTGCTCATTCCCATAATTCCCTTGCCTCCACGGTTCTGAGCCTTATAGGTGTCGACCGTCTGGCGCTTCATATAGCCCTTTTCGGTAAGGGTTAAAATGCAATCCTCAACAGGAATTAAGTCTTCATCATCAACGTCGCCTGTGAATGCGGAAATCTCGGTTCTTCTTTCGTCGCCGTATTTTCGGCAATCTCACGGCTTTCACTCTTTATTATTTCTTCAATTCTTGATTCGTTTGCAAGAATATCGCTTAAATCCTTGATTTTCTCGTGTAATTCATCGAGTTCATTGAGAATCTTTTCAATTTCAAGACCTGCGAGCTGACCTAAACGATAGGCAACAATTGCGCTTGCCTGCGGGTCATCGAAACCGAATTTATCCATAATTGCCTGCTTTGCTTCACTCTGTCCGCCGCGGCAGGCTCTGATTGTTGCAATAACATCGTCAACAATATCAATTGCCTTTGCAAGGCCCTCTAAAATATGCGCTCTTTCCTGAGCCTTGTTGAGGTCGAATATTGTTCTTCTTCTGATAACATCCTTCTGGAATACTATATATTTCTGAAGAATTTCCTTAAGGGTCATAACCTTTGGAACTCCGTCATCAAGAGCAAGCATAATTGCGCCGAAGGTAACCTGCATATCGGTCATCTTATAAAGATTATTCAAAACAACCTGTGCATTTGCATCACGCTTGATAACTATTTCAATATGCATTCCTCGTCTGTCGGAATAATCCTGGATATCTGCAATTCCTTCAAGGCGCTTTTCCTTAACGAGCTCGGCAATTCTTGTTATAAGGCGGGATTTGTTTACACCGTAGGGGATTTCGCTTACAACGATTTTGAAGCGGTCGCCCCTTGCCTCAACAATTTCAGCCTTTGCACGAACATAGATTTTGCCCCTGCCCGTTGCATAGGCTTCTCTTATGCCCTTTGCGCCCATAATAATTCCCGCAGTCGGGAAATCGGGGCCCTTGATATACTGCATTATCTCCTCAAGCTCTGCGCTCGGGTTATCGATAAGGCAGCACATACCTTCAACAACCTCTCTCATATTATGAGGAGGAATGTTTGTTGCCATACCAACAGCAATACCTGCGGAGCCGTTTACAAGAAGATTCGGGAATCTTGCAGGCAAAACAACGGGCTCTTTTGTTGTATCGTCAAAGTTCGGCGCCCAGTCAACTGTTTCCTTTTTAATATCATCAAGCATTTTGAGCGCAGTTTTGCTCATTCTGCTTTCTGTGTAACGGTATGCAGCAGGGGGGTCGCCGTCGATAGAACCGAAGTTACCGTGGCCGTCAACAAGGGTGTATCTCATTGAAAACGGCTGCGCAAGACGAACCATTGCATCATAAACCGAAGCGTCGCCGTGGGGATGATAATGACCCAAAACAGCACCAACGGTTGTTGCGCACTTTCTGTATGCAGTCTGCGGAGTTAATCCGTTTTCATACATAGTATAAAGTATTCTTCTGTGAACGGGCTTTAATCCGTCTCTTACATCGGGGAGCGCACGGGATACGATAACGCTCATTGAATAATCAAGGAACGCCTTTCTTATCTCGCTGCTTATTTCAACATCTACGATTTTCTGATTATCATAGCGTATTTCTTCATTCATATATAAATCACCTAACCTTATAGCCTTCCCCCTCGGGGGAAGGTGGCTGCCGATAGGCAGTCGGATGAGGGGTTATCCCTCTGATTGTTTTATGTATTCTAATATATCCTGACAAACACCATCAAAATTATAATTGATGTCATAATTTGAGTATCTTAACACTCTTATATTATTATCACTAAAATATTTATCTCGATATTTGTCTTTTAAATGACCTTCTTTTTCAAAATGCCGTGATCCATCAATTTCAATAACAAGTTTTATACTTGCGCAATAGAAATCAACTATATAATTGTTAAAAACTTTTTGTCTGTTAACTGTAAACGGCAGATCTTTTAAAAAACCATACCACAATTTTTGTTCTTCCTTTGTTTGGTTTTTTCTTAGCTGTTGAGAATTATATCTTAATTTAGAATTTTTGTGTTTTTTCATATTTGATGATTTATTCCCCTCATCCACCGCAAGCGGTTCCCCTTCCCCCGAGGGGGAAGGTTGTTAAAAATCAAAGATTTGGAGCGTCGTTTGAACCTCGCCGTTTAACGCATTCCGTTTCTGTTAAATATCGAGATTCTGTACAAATTTTGCGTTTTTCTCAATAAATTCTCGGCGAGGTTCAACATTATCGCCCATAAGTATTGAAAAGTTCTCGCTTGCCTGCTCTGCATCCTCAATGGTAACGCGGAGCATTGTTCTGTATTCGGGGTCCATAGTTGTTTCCCAGAGCTGTTCGGGGTCCATCTCACCAAGACCTTTATATCTCTGAATATCGCAGCTTCCGCCAAATTCTTCAATAAGCGCATCCCTTTCCTCATCCGAGAAAGCGTAGGAGCTCTTTTTGCCCTTTGAAAGCTTGAAAAGCGGGGGCTGTGCAAGATAAACATAGCCGTTTTCAATAATCTGAGGCATATAGCGGAAGAAGAAGGTTAAAAGAAGCGTTCTGATATGTGCGCCGTCAACATCGGCATCCGCCATAATAATTATCTTATGATAACGCAGCTTGTTGATATCAAAATCCTCGCCGATGCCTGTTCCGAGAGCCATAAC
>CAMYWU010000010.1 GCA_947302895.1 uncultured Clostridia bacterium
TGTATTAGGATTCTATTTCTACAAACTTATTACAGATAGGTGAAGCGGTTAACAATTTTTCAAGTGAATTTATTGAAGCATATAATATCATATTGCTATCTCCTTTCTCTTCTATTAGCATTATAACACAACTCATGATTTTTTAAAGGGAACTATTATAGACCGATTATTTTTGGATAATATGATTAATACTCCACTCAATGAACTATAGCTATTATTAGCCAATCTTAAATATGATAAACCCTCCGCTTTTCAGCAAAGGGTTTATTGTTAATTCTAAGCATTCAACTTAATTATATTCTTCTCGCGCTTTTCCGCTTCCTTTTCGGATATCAGATTGCTCATTGTCTCCGCAACATTCTGCTGCATCGCATCGGTCACATGCATATAGGTGTTCATCGTGAAGCCTGCATCGGTGTGTCCGAGCATGTGCGATACCGTCTTTATATCCATACCCTGTTCAAGCGACAGCGTTGCGAACGAGTGGCGCAGGTCGTGGAATCTGATGTCAGGCAGCCCTGCCCTTTTCAAAATTCTGTGCAGTTTGCGTGTGACGGCATCAGGGTCCCTGTAACCTCCCGTTATCGGCGAGGGGAAGAGCAGTTTCTGGTCGAGCCGCTGACTGCCTCGCAACACTTTCAGCAGGTTTATACAGTCATCGCTTATGCTGATTTTCCTGATTGAAGATTTTGTTTTCGGAGGCGATACAACTAAACCTTCGGTCGTTCTCTGCAGCTGCTTGTTGACTGAAATCGTTTTTGATTTAAAGTCAACATCCTTCCATTCGAGCGCAAGGATTTCGCCGCGCCTCATTCCCGTTGCTATCACAAGGTAGTAGAATTCGTAGCATTCCGAATCCCGCGCTTCGTTCAGAAAGGCGGCAAGGTCTTTCGCTGCAAGCGTTTTCATTTCCTTCGGCTTATCCTCGGGAAGTTTCACCTTTGAGCAGGGATTCTTGCTTATCAGTTCTTCATCCACCGCTTTTTGCAGACAGGAGTGAAGCGCTATTTTTATATCCCTGACAGTTCTCGCTGAAAGTCCTTTTGATTTATTCCCTCTTATTCTGCCTTCGGTAAACATTTTCATAAGGAACTGCTGACAGTTAACCGTTGACAGGCTTTTCAGCTCTATGTTGCCAAGCGAAGGATCGATATAGGTGCGGAAGAAGAATTTATAATTCTCATAAGTACCTTGGCGCACTGCTGCCTTGCAGAAGTTTTCAATCCATATTTCAGACCACTCTTTGAGAGTCGGGTTAGGATTCTTAAGGAAGTCGCACCGTGCAAGCGTAGCCTGTTGCTCGTTGTATTCGGCAATAGCTGCGCGCAATTTTTCTTTGCACTCAGCTTGTGATTTAGCAAGAATGTATTTAACTATTTTCTTACCGTTCTCATCAACGCCGGCGTTATAGCGACCTTCCCATCTGCCGTCTTTTCTTTTGCGAAGCGTTCCTTCGCCGTTACTTCTTTTTGACATAGATTTCATCTCCTTTCAGCAACACACAATACCACAAGGTCATTGTAATATCCAGCAAAAACGCAAAGAATATTACTGCCTTCTGCAATTAGTTTCAATCCATTCCTTGAGCTGTTCTTTAGGAACGGTCATTCGCCTTCCGATATTAATTACGGGAAAGGTTTTGTCCGTTTTTATTAAATGATATAGGCTGACATCGGAAACGCCGAGCACTTCAGCCGCTTGTACAACCGATAAAGGAATCGGCAGTTCATCAAAATTTGTAAACATAGTTTTCTCCTTTTCGGTAAAATACCCTTTTTATAGTTCTCTATAAAGTTTTTGAGATTAGCAAACAAATCTACATAGACATTGTGAAGCCTTCGTCTTCATCCTCATCATCTTCATCATACTGATTGCGGTAGAATTCTTCTTCGTATTTCTTCTGCTGAAGCTCCGCTTGCTGACGAAGAAGCTCCTGTTGCTCACGCTTTGTTTTAGCGTATTCGTAAGCGGCATTTACTGCGGCAGCGCCGAGGTCAATGATTGCGGCAGCATTGTCAGCTGCTCTCTGGGATTCGCTCTCGTCTTTTTCTTTCTTGGTGTCTTCTGCATAGCCCTTCTGACCGTGAGCCTGCTTTTTCTTCATCAGCTTCTCGCGCTCTTTTTCATCAAGCTGCGAGTGTAAATCGTCAAGCCTTTTACTGCAGGCGGTGTTGATAAAGAAACCAACCATATATGCAATGTCATTTACGATTGCTCTGTTGGTGTTATCAATTGCAGTCTGATTCTCATCCTGACTCATATCCATTTGAAGAACGTAGTTGATGATTTTGTTTTTCAGAACCGTGAATTCTTTGTTGTCTTCAAGCGGTATGTCAGGCTCTTTGCTGCTGTCATGGTATACTGAAAGCTTTTCTCTGTTCAGTCTGTTCCATTCGGAATATAGCTTGCTGATTTCAGGTATCTGCGCAAGAACTTTCAGTATGTTATCAACGCTCTTCTTAACATCCTTCGGCAGATAGCCGTATTGCTTCCTTCCTTTGCAGGTTTGTAACTGTTCGGCTAACTGAACGAACTGACTAAGAAGATTATCATCAATATCTATTCTGCCGATATCATAAAGCATTTTATCAAACTTATCTTTCAGCTCTTCACGGATATCCGTTTGAAGTTTAAATAGCTTGTACTGCTCGTTGCGGAATATATCATTAGCGAAAGCACTTTTCAGTTTTTCGTAACCTTTTGCGGTAATATATCCGTTACCGTTGGCGGAATAAACCATAAGGTGTATATGCGGATGATGCTTCGTGTTATGAAATGCGGCATACCATTTCAGCTCACTAACGGCAATCTTATGCGCTTCTGCAATTTCGTTTATGTTTCGCCTGACGCAATTCTTCCACGCTTCTGCGTTATCATAACCGAGACGGGAAGCGTCTTCACGCCTTAAACTAATGACATCTGCAAACACAATTCCGTCAACGGAAGCAATTTCCTCTGCCGCTTTTTCCAGATCAATATCATCATCCGTATCAGAAAACAAACCGTGCGAGCCGAGTTTTTCAACACCGGGGCGCTCCGCAACATAATGCGTAAGCGTTTTTAAATCTGCTGTATCTGCATTGCGCTCAACGATTGCCGAGAGCAGTTCAGACGCATTAGCCTTCGTCATATTCTTTACATATGAATCGAATTCAGGATACTGATATATATCGGGATAGTGACGGAAGGCGCGGTATATTAATTCATCCTGCTGCTTTGTACTCGGCTTGTGTTCAGCGTTTGTATCCAGCTTTTCAACGCCTTCACGGGTTGCAATATATTTCAGCAGTCTGCCCGTTCCTTGCGTACGGTTACCTTTATAGTATCTTGTTGTTACGATAATCTTAGCCATAATTATTCGGGGTTACTTTTACTGTACTCTTTTTCAAAATCAATTGTGCCATTCGTTTCGGCGACCTTCTGTGCAATAAATTGGCGCAGATTGTCTAAATAATCATCAGGAAAATCATACAAGTCAACAGCCATCTGTGTTGTCATTCCCGTATCTACTGCAAGCTTGAACAGCATATCGCAGATGTTTTTCTCTACGCCGCCGATAACATTTTTGATACTTCTGTTGATAACAGGCGATAGATAATCAAGGCTCTCCTGCTGATAAAGATAGCCGATATAGAAATCAATAGCCATGCAAACAAAATCACTTTTTGAAGTGCAGTTTGCAAGCGGCATTGCCTGTTGCATCTTTTTAGCCTGTGAAGGATATTGATAATATACATGTCTTTCTCGTTTCATCAAAACCACCTCCAAAAATAGTGACCCCATTTCAGACATACCCCAAACATCTTGAAACAGTCGGCTCTGCCGTCTGTTGTGCAGTGTGAGGCGACGCCTCACTTAATCCTGCTTGCAATAATATTGCAAAATACCGCCCTCAAACGGCTTACAGTCAGGCAAAATTACCCTTCTGTATTTCTTCTTTGACTTCCATAAAAGCCTTCTTCCGCTTTTTCAAATCAACGACAATATACAGATTTGATGTTTGCATATGATCGTCATCAAAACGGTGGCTCTTTTCTATCAGTCCCCATTCAAGAAGTTCCTTAACCGCTTTATCAACAGTTACAACGGAGATGTCGCCGCAGTTCTTACCGATGGTTTCCCTCGACGGATACGAGGAACCGAAACCGTCGCTGCACTTGCACAGATAAAAGAACACCATAAACGCAGTCGGACTCAAATCATAATCAAATACATCCTCGGGGACAAGAAAGAAATGACCTGCTTTAATAAAATTATGCACTTCGGTAAACGTCATATTGCACACCTCCTGACTATAAAAAACATATTTATGGAACTTCTTCCATCATAAGCATAGCACCGCGTATTTTCGGTTGCAACAACAATCAATTCACCGTACTGTTTCTTGGACACAAAAGCACATAGCGTTGCATATGGAAACAATTTTTATTGACTCTGCAAATAAGATAATTTACAATTTTAATATCATTTTCAAAGCAAAAAACTACCGCCCTGCATCTTTCGCAGGGCGGCTTTCATTTTGTTTCAATCATTATTTTCATCGCAAGGGAGAAACCTGTTTTGAATGCATCTTCCGCAATCACGGATGCTAATTCATTAGATGCAGTCAGGTATTTTTCAAACAGTACCTTCTGCTCAGAAGTCATCCCTGAACTGATTTCCTGCTGCATTCTTCCTACCAGATTTAAACTCTCAATATACCTCGGGTTTCTTTTCAGCGTTTCGGTATCGCACGGTTCTATGTTTCCGTAGTATAAATTTTCAAGCGTAGTCATTGTATCACTCCTTTGCAACACAACAACTACCACACTTCATTTTGAAAGTCCAGAGAAAAGAAGCTGCCCCGCATTTCTGCGAGGCAGCTTTTGTATATCCGAAAGGATTTAATTATTTAACAGTTACTTTAACGCTCTTGAGCTTACCGTTGTTTGCAAAGATATAGATGGTGCAGGTGCCTTTGCCGACTGCCTTAATCTTGCCATTCTTATCAACGGTTGCAACTGCTGTGTTTGTTGACTGGTAGCGGAATTTTGCTACGTGCTCAACTGCCTTCTTCTTGCTGTTTTTAAGAACAAGAGTCGGCTTGATAGCTGCAGTCTTGTTAACCTTAAGGGTGAATGCATCCTTTTTAACGGTAATTGCTTTAGCATTTGAATATTTAGTGTTCTTCTTTCCGACAAGATGAAGCTGAACAGACTGCGTTATCTTTTCATACTTGCCGTTTACCTTGCGGTAAGCAACTACGTAAATCTTAACAGACTTCTTCTGGTCGAGCTTCTTGCCGTTAAGCTTTGTAATATCAAAGGAATGAACATTGCCCTTAACGGTTTTAATCTTCTTGAACTCGCTGTTCTTGCTGCAGTAGTTTGCATAGATTTCAAACTTTTCAGCGTTTGCAACTGCGCCCCACTTAGCCGTGATAGAACCGTTCGTGTTAACCGTCGCCTTGATAGCGGAGTTAATCGTGTTCTTGCCTGCCGTTCTTTCTTTAGCAGTGATACGGTCTGTTACGGTGTATGTGCCGTTAACGACTGTAACATCGTAGTTTGCATTTGCGGTATATGCAACCTTAATTACATATTTGCCTGCAACTGCAGCCTTAACATTTGAAGAAACCTTAATACCAAGGCTGTCGCCGTCATAAATCTTGCCGTCAACCTTGTAGGTTAACTTCTTGAGGTTAGCCTCACGCTTGCTTGACTTGTCATCGGCAGTAATAGTAACCTTTGCCTTTGCGACTGTGAAGTCCGCTGTTGCTGTGCCGGCATTGTAGTTAGCGGTTTCAGCGATATCAGCCTTAACGGTATATTCGCCTGCCTGAGTCGGAACATCAGCAAAGAATTCGTCGCTGCCCTTAACTGCGTAAGTGTAAGTTACGGCGCCGTTTTCTGCGTTACCTTCAACAACCGGCTTGTTAGCCTCTTCGCCGTATGTCCAGCCTTCGAGTTTAACAACGGGTTTAATATCAGCCTTTATGACAGTCAGCTTTGCGCTTGTAACGGCTACATCATAGTTCGGATTTTCACCCGAGGTTACTGTGATCTCGTACTCGCCGACATTTTCGCCCTCTGCTCTTGAAAGAGTGTAATTCAGCGTGTCTTCACCAACGGTGCCATCAACAGTTGCCGTCAGTTCGGGATCGTCCTCGCCGTATACCTTACTAAGATTATCGGCAGTAACGATTGCATCCTTCTTTGTAATTGTAAAGGTTCCGTTCAATGCAGCAGCATCATAGTTCGGATTGTTACCCAGAGTTACTGTAATCGCGTATTCGCCGACATTTTCGCCCTCTGCTCTTTCCAGAGTGTAATCCAGCGTGTCTTCGCCAACAAGGCCGGTAACAACTGCAGTCAGTTCAGGATCGTCCTCGCCATATACCTTGCCCAGGTTGTTCGCGGTGACAGTCACATCAGCGGATTTCTTCGTTATCGTGAATACGCCGTTCAAAGCAGTCACATCATAGTTGGGGTTCTCGCCGGGAGTTACTGTTATAGCATATTCTCCGGCGTTATTGCCCTTTGCTCTCGATAATGTGTAGTTGATGGTGTCTGTTCCAACAGTTCCTTCAACAGTTGCCGTCAGTTCAGGATCATTTTCGCTGTAAACCTTACTCAGATTGTTAGCGGTGACGGTGGCAGCCTTCTTTGTAATCGTGAAAGTGCCCTTGACCGCGGTCACATTGTAGTTCGGGTTATTACCGAGGGTGACTTTGGTTTCGTACTCGCCAACATTATCGCCCTTTGCTCTCGATAATGTGTAGTTGATGGTGTCTGTTCCAACAGTTCCTTCAACAGTTGCCGTCAGTTCGGGATCGTTTTCACCGTAAACCTTACTCAGGTTATCGGCAGTAACAGTGGCAGCCTTCTTGTTAATCTTAAAGGTGCCGTTGTTCGCAGTCACATTGTAGTTCGGGTTATCACCGAGGTTGACATTAATGTTATATTCGCCAACATTATCGCCCTTTGCTCTCGATAATGTGTAGTTGATGGTGTCATCGCCTACGGTGCCGTCAACAGTTGCTGTCAATTCGGGATCATCCTCGCCATAAGTCTTGGACTTATTAACAGCAGTTACGCTTGCTGCTTTCTTGCCGATTGTCAACTTGGCGTTTGCGACGGTTACATTGTAGTTCGGGTTCTCACCGAGAGTAACAGTGATGTCGTATTTTCCGACGTTCTCGCCCTCCGCTCTGGACAATGTGTAGTTGATGGTGTCATCGCCTACGGTACCGTCAACGGTAGCCGTCAGTGCTGGATCGTTTTCACTGTAAACCTTGCTCTTGTTGTCAGCCGTGACGGTAGCAGCCTTCTTGGTAATCGTGAAGGTGCCGTTATTCGCGGTCACGTCATAGTTCGGGTTCTCTCCGAGCGTGACAGTGATTTCGTACTCGCCAACGTTTTTGCCCTCGGCTCTTGTCAGCAGGCAGTTGATGGTGTCATTTCCGACAACGCCTTCAACCTGAGCTTCCAGTTTAGGATCGGCTGCGCCGTAAGTCTTGGTCTTGTTGACAGCGGTTACTGTTGCTGCTTTCTTTGCAATCGTGTATTCAACGCTTGCAGTCTTTCCGTCAACAGTGATGCTTGCGGTGTAAGTTCCTGCGTCAGTAGGTGCAGCGTCAAGAACTGTCGTGCCGTGCTTGTAGACAACGGTTGGTGTGTCGATACCCTCAATGTTATTGGTAACAACTGCCGCTGCATCTCCTGTGCCACCGTAAACCGTCAGTGTCGGAGCTGCAATTGTCATCGTTGCGCTCAGTTCACCTGAATGTCCGGTATCGGTATTTGCGCAGGTTGCTGTTATCGTTGCGCCGTCTGCAGTGTAGCTCCACTCGTGATCGTGGTCAGAAGTTGAAAGTGTTGCAGCCGCACTTGAAGGAGAAGCGTTGTAGTTTGCAGTCTCCTTGAGACGCTGGTAGAAGGTATACTCCGTTTTCTTCGCCAGACCGGTGAAGGTTGCGCTATCCTGCCAGTTTTCACCGTCCTTGCTGTATTCGCAGCCCTCAACCTCGGTCAACTTAATCATATTTGCAGTAGCTGTATCCGCAGTCGGTGCAGCAGGAGCAGAACGGTTTGCCTTGTTCATCGTAACCGTAAAGCTGCCGCTTGCCGTGTCATGGTTCGGTGCACTTGCTTTGAAATAAACAGTGCCGGAATCTGCGACATTGGTAAATGTCGGCATTGCGCCGAACTCACCGTTCTCTGTCAGACTGTAGGTGAAGGTTACCTTGTTTTTATTAACTGCTGTTGCATTTGCATTAACCTGAGGAGTCTGAGCGGTGCCGTCATATGTCAGCGTTCCTTTCTGCGTCACGCTCAATTCGGTAAGCGTTGCATTCTTAATCTCATACTCCACATTGGCAGTTGCAGCGTTTTCGCCTGTGCCAAGCGTAATGCTTGCCTTGTATTCTCCTGCGTTCACAGGCTCTGTTTCAGAAGCTTCGCCATAGGTTCCGTTTTCGCCCTTAACAGCGTAGAGAACCTTAACATCGCCCTGAATGCCGTTTTCATCCGTTATGATTGCGGGATGAGCGTTGCCGTCATATACGATGTTGCCGTTTGGCGCGCTTATCGCAAGAGTTGCAGTACTGTTCGGGAAAGGACAATCATCATTAGAGCAGGTTGCAGTAATGGTGTTTGCTTTTTCGCCCGTTCCTGCGGTATAGGTTAATTTATGTGTGTGGTTAACAAGTGTCAGGGTAGCGCTTCCTGTAACTGTTTCATAGTTATCCGCTGTTACCTGATAGTAAACGGTCAGCGTTCCTGCTTCAGTCAGTGTCGGGCAGGTGCTGAGGTTATATGTTCCTTCAGAAGTGCCGTATTTAACTGTGTAGCCCTCTGACGGCTCGGTCACATTTACGGTGATGCCGTATGGCTGTCCGTTTACAGTTGCGTTCACATCTTCTGCAGTAACGCTCATCTTCTTGGGATTGATTGTTACATTTACATCCTTTGAGGTTACCGCATAGGTTTCGGTTCGGGAAGCAGTTACAGTGATGACTGCGGTTCTTGCCTTAACGATTGCAAGGTTACCCTCTGCATCAACGGTTACTGCGTCGCCGCTCTTGACCTTGTAGCTGAGCAAACCGTCTCCGACGGTTACTGCGGCATTGAGCTTCAAGCCGGTATCGCCGAAGGTTGCGCTAACATCGCTTGCTTCGATGGTCTGAGGCTCACCAAGTGATTCAAGAATCGTTAATGTTCCGTTGCGAACATCCTTGACATCGTAGTTCGGATTTTCGCCCGGAGTTACTGTGATGGTGTAGGTGCCTTCTTCTTCGCCCTTTTCACGGGAGATAGTATAATTGAGTTTTTCACCCTCAACTATGCCACCCTCAAATACATTGAGCGCGCGAATAAGCACAAGGGTGGGATCTTCCTGCTTAACTTCGCCTTCGGTTATGAATTCGATATTGTCGATTGCAAAGAAGTCTCCGTTATAAGCGGAGCTGCCGTCCTTGGAGTAGCTCCAAGTTAAGGTGTGTCTGCCTGCTGACAGATCACAGAAGCAGGTCTTCCAGGTTCCGCTGCCGCTCACATTAAGTCTTTCATCTCCGTCAACATAGAAGTGACACTTATCGCATCCTTCCTCGGTTCCGTATTTGTAGCCGAACGAAATCTTGCCCGCCTTTTCCAATGTGACATTGAGCGTCAGTTTAGAGGTTGTGTCGTCGTATCCTGCGTTTCCGGATTGCATATAAACTCTGTCGCCTTCGGTGACTTCAGTCCACGGATAGTTGGCGTCGTTCTTGAAACGCATATCCGCGATAAGTGAGTCGAGGGGAACTGTATCGTCCGGTTTCTCTTCGGAAGCAGGCTGTGTTACTTCGCCCTCGCTGTCGATGACAATGTTATCAACTGCATAGAAGTCGCCGTTACTGTCACCGCCGCCATCCTTCGTATAGTACCAGGTGAGGGTGTGCGTGCCTGCGGAGAGGTCGCAGGAATAGGAAGTCCAGTCGCGAACATCGCTATCATCGAATTTTTCGTTGCCGTCCACGGCGAAATGAACTTTATCAAACCAACCCTCGGTTCCAAACTTATAGTCGAAGGAGAGTTTGCCCGCCTTTTCCATTGTGACTTTGAGCGTCATGGTGGAGACGGAATCGCCGACGCCGGCGTTACCTGACTTAGCGTAAACTCTGTCGCCTTCGGTGACTATCTGCCACGGGTAGTTTGAGTCGTTTTCAAAGTGAAGAGCTGCGCCGACAGAATCATAGGATACGGTTAATTCGGGGTCAGCCTGACCTTCGTGTTTTTCCTGGTCATCTGCAATGACTGCAACAGGTCTCTTCGTGATTTTGAATTCGTCCACGCTGTTTTCATGACCGTCCAGGGAAACGAGCGCGGTATAGGTTCCGACATTCTTTGCCTCGGAAACTTTCTCGCCGCCTTTGTAGAAGGTGAGCGTTGGAAGGGGCAGACCGTTTTCTTCGGTCCATTCGTCGGAGCAGATATATGGTTGCGCGTTTTCGCCGTCGTACATTTTATCGACCGCCTTAGGTTGCAATGTAAGCGTGCTGTTGGGACATTCGGGAACATCGCAAGTTGCGGTATATACATGGCTGCTCTCGTCGTAATTCAGAGTCCAGTTGTGAATGTGCTTCCACTGTGCGTAGAAGGTTGTGTTGCCGAGAACTTCAAATTTGTCTCCCGGCTTGTAGGCAATACCGGTGCCGTTTGGCATGGTGTTCCAGCCGTTAAAGACGAGATTCGGTTTGCTGATTTCGTCAGCGCTTTGAATCTCAATTTTGCTCTTGACGTAGTATTTTCCGCCGGTTGGAACATTTCCGTTTCCGCCGTTGAGATTATAGGATACATTGTAGCTCACATTAGGACTAATCACACCTGTACCGGCGCCGCCTGATTTCGCTACAAAAATCGGCATTTCTTCCCATTGACTTATGTCGTAAACATAATTCAGGTCGCTGTTTGCTATTCTGGCACTACCGGGGCTTCGGTACTCAATGAAAGTGCAGTTATATTCATCTCTCTGCGAAAGCATGATGATGCCCATCGGATGTTCCTTATGGTTTGAGAGAATCCAAAGAAGCGCATCAAGCGCGGAGCAAGGATTGCTCATTTCTTCCGGAGAACTCGGCGCACCTAATTCCACATTCGTCTCAACCAGCATACTGTCGGTGCCGGGAATGTAAACCTCAGCGTCATCGGATAAAATACTTGCGATTATGTTATCAACAGGTATGGTTTGCTGCTCACAGCCATCGTAGGTGCTGTAACGATAGCAGAAAGCGTATTCCGTATTATCGTCATACTGCCAGTGTTCCTCCGGGAAGCCTTCCGGACGGACGATATATCTCTTGCCGTAAACAATGTATTTCGGTTTCTCATTCCACGGGTCGTCCGATCTGAGCGAATCCTCGTTTGCATAGACCCACGCCATCGCCTCAATCGGGTCGCCACTTTTAAGATTGAAAATCGAAGCGGCATCGTTGGTGCGGATATATTCGGGAATTTCAACTTCGGTGGAAGAAACACCTTCAACAACGGGGATTTCATAAACCACATGGATTGTAGCGGTGTTTTCATCTTCGCCGACGGTGAGTTCCGCCCAGTACTTGCCTGCTTTAAGCGGCGTTTTGCTCAACGCCTCGCCGACCTTGGCGGTGCCGTCTTCGTTTGCATTATAGTATTTAACCTTGGGATTACCAAACGGTTTTAATGAGCCGCTGATGATAGCATCGGGCATACCGTAGCCGGTAGCTGTTCTTTCGGGAGGAAGAATCTTCAGCGTTACCGTGCGGTCCTGATCTTTAAGCGGACAGTCCTCATCGGCGCTGACGCACTTTGCAATAACGCTATCGTCGCCATTTGCGGTGAAACTCCACTCGTGGTCGTGAGCGGTCGTTGAAATCGTTGCCGCCTCGCTGGAAGGAGAAGCGTTGTAGTTCTCGGTTTCCTTAAAACGCTGATAGAAGTTATACTCCGTATTCTTCGTCAGTCCGGTGAAGGTTGCGCTATCCTGCCAGGTCTCGCCGTCCATACTGTACTCACAATCCTCAACCTCTTTAAGCCTGATTGTATTGACAGTTGCTTTAGCTAAAGTCGGCTTTGAAGCAGTTCGGTCGCCCTTTTCCATCGTAACCGCGAAGCTGCCGCGTTCCTCGTCATGGTTCGGGGCACTTGCTTTGTAATAAACCGTAGCAGAGTCAGCAACATTGGTAAAGGTCGGCATTTCGCCGTACTCGCCGTTTTCTGTCAGACTGAAAGTAAAGGTTACAGTCTGGTCATTAACTGCGGTTGCATACGCATTGAACTGCGGAGTCTGCGCCCTACCATTGTACTTCATAGTACCGTTCTGTGCGGCACTGACATCGGTCAGTTTTGCGTTCTTAATCTCATATTCAACGCTGACGGTTGCAGCGCCTTCGCCTTTGCCGAGAGTAATGCTTGCCTTATAGGTTCCTGCGCCAACAGGTTCTGTCTCGGTAGCTTCGCCATAGGTTCCGTCTTTGCCCTTCACAGCATAGAGAACCTTAACATCGCCCTGAATGCCGTTTTCATCCGTTATGATTGCAGGATGTGCTTTGCCGTCGTAAACGATTTCGCCCTCGGGCGCCGCAAGGGTCAAAGTTGCCGTGTGCTTATGCGTCTGGGCATCTTCATTCAGGTAGCAGAAGGTGTCCGTGTTCGCGCAAACAGCCGTTATGGTTGTTCCATCCGCACTGTAAGTGTATTCGTGATGGTGGTTAACGTAGTGAGCAAAAACGGTTGTATCTTCCGTGAACTTATACTCTTCCGTAACCTTTTCGCCGCCCTCTGCCTGAGTGTACCAGCCTTCAAAGAACAACGGTTCTTCGCCTTCCTGTACCGTCGGCGGGGTGGGCTTGTTTTCGGGAATTGAAATGTGGCCTTTAAGGTTGGACTGTACGGGGTCGAAGGTGCCCGTTCCGCCGTTCAGGTCAAATTCCACTGTGCAAATCGTGGCAACGGATGCCTCTGCAGGAGTCTTTCCGTTCAATTCATCAGCCGTAAAGCTGACGGAATAGCTGACCGTCTGTTCCTTCGTCAGTGTCAGGGATTCATCTTGGAAGTTCTTCTGTGCAATAACATTGCCTTCAGCGTCCAGAAGAAGTGCAACGGGTATGCCGAATTTTTTCTTCTTCATGGAGTTGTTGCGGATGTCGGCGTAAACGGTGTAACCGGTAACCTCATCCTGCTCATTGGTATTCACTTCAACCGAAGTGTCCGTTGTTAGCTTTTCACCGTTGTTTCTTGCAAGCAGACCGGTGAAATTAATGTAGTTGTCGTTATTGTATATATCTGGTTCGTCGGTATCCACTACCCACGCGTGAGCATATACCGTCATTCCCTCCTCGGGAATCTCGCCGTCAGCGTTGAGTTCAGCAATGTCGGTAACATTGAGGGTCCGGACGGTGGTATAGGTGCCCTCGTCAATTTCTGCAAGAGCGTCGCCCGAGATAGAAACCTCGTCGCCAATCTTGCTCTCGTGGAAGGGGTCCTTATAGAACGCCAGTTTAACAGTCTTGCCGCTGCCTGCGAGCGGAATTTCGGAGCCGTTGTTCAGCATAACCTGAACATCACGCTGTCCGTCGTGCTCCTGAAGGACTTTAATACCCGTGATACCTACGTCAGGACGGTTCATTACCAGCGTACCATCGCCGAGTTGAGTATCGCCGCTCGTTACAGAATAAGCAGTATCGCTCACTGCACCCGCAGGAACGCTGTAACTCATCATAAGCGCTGTTGACTGATTCGGAAGAAGGTTCAGTCCCGTGAATTTCCGGCTCTGCGAGCCGACTGTTGCCGTAACGGTATCGAGAACTGCGGTTCCCGTGTTAGTCACGGTGAACTGCACCGGAGTGGTGAAGTCCGGGATGACCTCGGAGATATTGATATCAGCGCTGACATCTGCCGCCGTCTTCGGGAAGGTGCCGGTAGCGAGTTTCATAGAAGAAATTGCCTCGCCGTCGAGAATATCCAGATTCTGAGGGCTGGAAGAATTGCTTGTAACGGTGTTGCCGGCAGCTGCATCAAGGTCGATAGAATCATATTTTTCGATTCCCTTGATGTCGCTGTAGTCGCTTCCGAGGATGATGGAGCGGATTGCACCGCTATCGTCGGTATATGCGTCAAAGCGGTCAATCGTATAGTTCTTAGCCGTCGTGGCGATGTTGGTGGGCGCGGTAAGAGCAGTCAAGCCATCCGCCCTGAAGAAGCGAACTGCGTTAAGCTCGTACTTGCCGGCATCGTCTGCCTCGTCGCTTTCCTTGGGCTGCGACCATACGATGGATATATTTTCAAGGTCCGTGTTGTTGGCAGGTGCAGAGAAGTGGAAATCGGAGCTTATGCCCTTTTCTCCCGAACCGCCTATGCTCTCCGGGAAGTCGATATCGTAGCTGCCGTTCTTGTTGATGCATGCAAGACGAATATCGTGGGCAACAACAGCTTTCTTTGTTGCGTTTCCTTCTGCGTCATATTCAACGGTTGAACCTTCGCCTGCATCATGCTCGGAATACCAACCGAGAACGAAGTAGCCGCCATTCTCATTAACTGCCGTTACCTGTGCATTGGTATCGGTGTAACTGTCGTTTGTCAGGCGTCCTGAGGTAACAGTCTTGCCGTCTGCGTCAACTACGGTGTAGAAGGTTTCGGTGCTGCTTACATCTTCGCCGCTGCGAACGGTGTAGGTAAGGAGTGCCGTTCCGTCGGACAGCATTGCGGAGTCGATAGCATTTACTGTTCCGGTTGTTCCGTTGTAGGCAACCTGAGCGGTTGTCCATTTCGTTCCGTTATAGAAACTATAGTTTATGTTGTTCTCCACATTGAACATGGAGGTTATATCGTTATTGTCTGCCTCAAGGGTGGAGGGGTTCATGCTGCGCCATGCAACGATAGCCTTGTTGCCGTAGCTTGCAACGGTGGGAGCCATATCCGC
The DNA here is from genome assembly GCA_947302895.1 of uncultured Clostridia bacterium. Classification (GTDB taxonomy): domain Bacteria; phylum Bacillota; class Clostridia; order Oscillospirales; family Acutalibacteraceae; genus Eubacterium_R. Next base: position 14,917 of record CAMYWU010000010.1, read on the forward strand.
AATAGTGTTATCCGTTAAGCGCTCTGTTGTCCACTTTGTGCCGTTGTAAGCACTTGCGTAGATTTCAGTAGCATTGAACATCTGGCTGAGCTCGCCGTTTGAAACAGCCGCATCCTTGTTTGCTCTCTCAGGGCTCTCAACCTGCTTTGCCCATGCTGCGAAGGCATTGCTCTTCGTTCCGCTGGCAACAACATCGATGTCGGAGAGAACATTATCCTCTGAGGTGTCAACACGCTCTTTGTTCTCATAGCCGTCGCCGTTCTTGACAGCGTAGCTCACTACGCCCTCTGCTTCCTCGGAGTTATTGTTATCCGAGATATAGAGGAACATCTCGCCGTCGTCGGTAAATACCGGGTTAGAGTAAGGATAAGCGTTTGTCTGAACATCGGTCATTGAGGTAGCTTTTCTCATGCGTTTGCCGCCGTTCCAGCTTCTCTCTGAAAGCTCCAGATAGTCGCGGTTTTCGAGCTCGGCGCCGCCTTCAACCTCAACGATTGTGCTGCCGTCGTCAAACAGATACATTTTGTATGCTCTGCCGCTCTTTGTTGTTCCAAAGAGCTCACCGTAGCCCTCATCGGTCCAGTATTTCTTGATTTGGTCGTAATTATTCCACTTCTTCGACCAGTTGAAGCCTGTTGAAGCGAATTTCTTGTTGTAGGATATAAACAGCAGCTTAACCTTGAGCTTTAATCCAATCTCACCGGAGATAGTG
>CAMYWU010000011.1 GCA_947302895.1 uncultured Clostridia bacterium
AATTTAAGGCTTGCTTGGTTCGAATCCCGAATGCCTAGGATTATAAAGGCGCACAGAAAAGATGCAGAATTTAATTTTATTGCGAGCGGGAGCTGTACAAAAGTACTGCCCCCGAGCAAAAAATTAAAAACGCCAAAATCCCCACGGATTCGATGTCCGTGGGGATTTTCTTTTATTATCGAATACTCTGCGGTGCGTCGAGGGCGTCGCACCCTACAAAAAACTTGGCGTGGTTCTGCGCTTTTATGAAGCCGTAATAAAGAAAAGGGTACGGATTTCTCCGTACCCTTTCCTTTTTTGCCTTAGACTAATTAGTCTTCGTCGTCAACAAGCTGATCGAGTGATGTTGTGATAACATCAACTGTTTCATACTCATCAACAGAAACAACAGGCTTTGTGTAGAGTTCTTTCATAAAACTAAACCTCCTATTGTTATTCATAATCATGGGTAAATGTCTCAGAGTAGATAATCTCTGTTTCACCGGCTTTTTCAACAACTACAAACGCCTTAGCCTTGATAGAAGCATTCTTAGCCTTGATACCATAGTTAATAGCAAACTCGTTAGAATCTGTATTTCTTGTACCGCCGTGAGCAGCCTTGATTGTTGCGCCGCTTAAAGCAACCTGACCAACCATATCAAGATTGAGTTCTTCATCGGTTAACGCCTTACCGTAAACGAAACCGTAGTCAACAAGATTGTATCCATCGGGAACGTTTCTGGTAGCAACGATGTTGTACTTATAATCAGAACCTGCTACAAGGTTTGCGCCGATAACAGTTACGTTTGCTTTAATATCCTCATCAAGAGTATAAACCGGATCAACTGTTACGTCTGAACCAACATAGAAGCTGTATTCTGTGCCGTATGCAACAATTGCATCGCCAATCTTCCAAGCCTTTGCAGCTGTATCACGAACAGTTACCATTGTATCATAAGGAATCTCGCCGTTTTTGATGCCATTAGGAGTAATAACCTGAGCACTTGTTGTTACAGTATACTTCGCAATTGAAGCTTCGTCAACCTTAACATAATTTGCCCAGATTGTTGTTGAAGAATCGATAGCAAGGATTTCATCCTTACTCTTATCCCAAGAATCGAATGTGTAGCTCGGATATGTCGGAGCAACGATTGAATCATATTCAGCAGCGATTGCAGCCTGGTATGCTTCAACTGTTACATCCTTATACTGCTTAACTGTGTTACCATACTTATCATAGAAGGTTACAGTAATTTCTTCACCGGTAGCATCTACAAATACAGGAGTGATTGTTACATCTGCAACAGCCTTTGTTGAATAGGTTGCATCCTTAGAAACAATGTTTCCGTTGATTTCCCAACCTACGAAGTGAGCGCCTTCAACAGGTGTTGCTGTTAAGTTGATGTCTGCGCCGTAAGCAAGCTTGTTTGCGCCAACCTCAAGGCCGTCAACAGAACCGATATCGCTCTTTGTGATAGTTACTGTTACGCCAAGAGCATCTGTGTAGTAGGTGTTTCTTGAAATCTCTGCGCCACACTCTGTGCAGTAAGTAACAAGGTCGTATGAACCTTTGTCCTTCTTGGTTGCAGCAACTTCATTTTCTTTTACTGCCTCGCCGGGTGTATGGTCTGCAAGGTCGTAATCGATATGTTCTCTTGAAAGCTCATCTCCGCAAACTGTGCAGTAAACAACTGAGTCGTAGCCACCCTTTACTTTACAGGTTGATGCAGTTTCATTTTCTTTAACTGCTGTGCCCGGTGTGTGAGGTGCTAAATCATAGTCATAGTGAGTGCTCTCGAGTATTTCATTGCAAACTGTGCAGCGAACAACCATATCGTAGCCGCCCTTTACTTTACAGGTTGATGCAGTTTCGTTTTCCTTAACTGCGGTGCCGGGTGTGTGATCTGCAAGAGGAGCATCCTCTGTGTAGGTCTTTCCGCATTCGCAGGTGTAGGTTACCTTGCCTGCAGTTGTGCAGGTTGATGCAGGATTAACAACGCCTTCGCCGTATACGTGAGCTGCAGCTGTTTCAACAACCTGATATGTTGCGTCAGCTGTTGCTGTTGCAGAAGGAGTTGTGTCCCAAGCATAGCTATAGTGATAATCCTTATCATAGGTGTTTGCAGGAAGCTCAGGAATTGTAACCTCTGCGCCTTCTTCATAATCTGTTGAGCTGATAACGTCGCCATTCTTATCCTTGAATACGATGGTGTATGTTTCAGTCTGGGGCTCCTCACCCTTATTAGTGTTCTTGCCCATGAAGGTCATCTTCATAGAACCGGGATTCTCGCCGTTGGGAGCGTATGTTGTTGCATATTCAAGATCAAGTGTTAATTTTTCCGGATCGTTTGCATCATCATGCTTCTTAGCGAAGAAAGCAGCGCCGTTGAGGTCTTCACCTGTAGGATCCTGAAGAGCAAATTGAATCGGTCCTTCGCCTGTAATCTGGAATACGAATGTTGCAAGGATGAACTGATTGTCATAGGTGTAGCCTTCAACTTCTACTTCAGGGTCGCCGTGAAGTTTGCCCTGAACAATGTCAAAGAATCCGTTTTCTGATGAAACAGAGCTTACATCAACATAGTCGCCTTCGCAAACAAGAGTTGCGGTCATCATAAGATCGCTCCATCCGTCGCCGTCAACAGCAGTAGGATCTTCCTGGATGCAGCTTAAGTCACCAACCTGAGTGTCGTTCATTCCTGCATAAAGGCCGCTTGCTGACCAATCGGCAATAGGTGCTCTGAATCCTTCAACTTCAGTTTTGGTTCCTAAATTGTCTTCGCTGGCAAAGCCATAGAACCATTTTGTACCTTTTTTATACTTATAAAAGCCTGCAGGAGTAAGGTTGTCAGAAAATCTGATATTAACGTTACCTGATGCAGCGATATCAACATTATCAAATCTGATTGTTACTGCGAAAAGGTTGCCTTCTTCAAGAACAAAATCCTCATCGGTAAGCTCTGCTTCCGGATCAAAGAAAGTGTTGTAGCTGTTAATATCATCTTTGCTTGCTGTGAGAGTTCCTGTTTTCTGATCCCACTTAAGCGGATAGCCTGCTAAACCTGAAGCTGAATAAGCAGTTGCACTATTAGTTTCTGTCATGTCAGTCGGGTTTGCCGGATCCGCACAGAAGGTTGAAAACTGGAGCTGTACATCCGGCTCATAGTCGCCGGGAGCTGCCATTGCCACGAAGGGCATTGACGAGGTAATCATAAGAGCTGCAATAGCGCCTGCAATTACCTTTTTAATTGATTTTTGCATTTGAATTTCCCTCCAAATATTTTTTGTTACTAAACTAAACTATTAATCAAGTGAAAGCGAATCGTATTCAACAGTTGAATCTGAAACAAAATCAACAAATACGCCTGCATCCAGATAGTTAACAATCTTATCGCCGTTTAAGTCGGCATAAACATAATAATCTGCAGTTGCAGGAAGATTATCAACAAACGCTCCTGCATCTCTGTAATCGATTTTTCCATCAACTACATAGTTACAGATTATAATTGGAATATTAACATCTGTAAGATCGTTTTCGCCACTAAGAGTTACTGTGCGTTCAACGGTTGTGTCTCCCTTAACGATAAGCTCGGTTGTTCCCTTGGGAACAACTGCTGTGAAGGAGCCGTCCGCTGCGCTTTCGGCAACCTCTTCTTCGCCGAGATAAACCTTAATTCCGCCAACACCTTTTGAACCAACAGAACCGCTGCGGTTTTCGGAAATAGTTATTGTTCCTGTAACAGTGATAGTTTTAACTGATAAATCGGGCGACATATCGTAGCTTAGATAGGGGTAGTAATCCTCTGTTGCAGGAACGGATAAGCAAACATATGCTGCTTTGAAGCCTTCCTCATATGAAGAACCAACGAAGGTTAATTCGGGCTCTTCATCAACAACAAAGAAATTAGCAAAATCGCCTTCATTATTAACAGTTACCTGCATTGTTATCATAACTTCGCCATCGGAAATTGGGGTATTATTTTCACCTGTTGAAGCAAGGATAACAACGAACGAATTATCTTCATTCTTAATGCCGCCGCATTTAAAGCCTTTATCCTCACCGATTGTTGAAACCGATGTTATTGTTATATCATCGGTATATTCAGCAGTGAGCTCAAAGAATGAAACAGCGGCAATACCCGAAAGAGTTAAATCCACGGTGTAATCTCCCGCTGTAAGGAAATCACCCTCAGCTGTTTCTCCGTTTTCATCTGTGAAAACAGCCTGGATAAACGGGGTTTCGGAACCCATTCCCCCCTCAGCAAGAACTGAGAAAGGCAAAAGGGAAATAATTAATATAAACGATAGGGCAGTAATAAACAATTTAGTAATTTTTTTCATATTATCACTACTCATTTATTCTGGATTTTTTGTTTGTTTCGGAAGGGAGTTTCCTCCCTCCCGAAATTATTCTATTTTATAAATTATCAGTTCTGAGACCAATCAGCATACTGAATTGCAGTCTTTCCGATAAAGTCTACGAATGCACCTGCATCAAGATAGTTGATCTGCTTATCGCCGTTTAAGTCAGCATAAACATAATAATCAACATCCTTCGGCAACTTATCAACAAAAGCACCTGCATCTCTGTAGTCAATCAAACCATCCTTTACATAATCGCAGATTACGATCGGAATGCTGATGTTTGAAACATCTGCATCGCCGTAGATGGTGATGTTTCTGTCAACAGTTGATTCGCCTGTGATTGTAAGACCAACGGGTTCGCCCTTCGGAAGCTTGATTTCAAATGAGCCGTCCTCAGCAGATACGCCGACAACCTCGTCGCCCATCTTAATCTCGATACCAACGATGCCCTTGCTTCCGCTTGCGCCTGCACGGTCTTCAGCGATGGTAATCTTACCGGTTACTGTGAACTTATTGGTGTCTTCACCCTCTTCACCTGTAAACGGTTCAAGATTATTCTCAGCCATAACAAGATGTGACTTAGCTGTGTAAACCTCAGAAACCTTAGCGGTCTTTTCTGTTGCAGTTTCAACTGCAGCGCCGAGAGCGTTTACATATGCAGCCCAGGAAGCATCTGTGTAGAGCTTGTTGCCGTCTGCATCAGCATTTGTAAGAGTTCCGTCTGCAGCTCTTGTGCCGAAGCCAAGATCTGTTCCCTCTGCAACAGATACTGTGTAAACGTCAACATTATCCTCTTCGTTTTCAGCCTTGGTTGAATACTCGAATCTAACCTGCTCGCCAGTCTTTGTTGCAGTGAAGTTTGCATAAGAACCGCCTTTTGCATGGTGAGCCGAAATTTCAGCCTCAAGTCTGCCGCCGATATAGCCTCTTCTGTTAGCCTGAGCTCTATCATAGTAAGCCTCAAAACGTCTGACAGCCATCTCAAGTTCCATTGAAGCTCTGTCTGTTACAGGATGATCTGCATCGGTAACCTTTTCTTTATCAACATAATTGCCGTTTGCATCCTCATACCAGATAAGGTCTTCTGCTTCATGAGCAACCTGAACCATCTTCTCATAAGATGCAACATCGTAGTTAACGCTGTTGGAATCTGCGTCTCTTACCTTGGTTACGTTGTTGGCAACACTTGTAGCGCCTACGTCCTTAAGCTTCTTGGAGAAGGTTGAGTTGTAGTAGTTAAGAGTATCAATACCCTGCTGATAAGCGCCGCGGTAGTCTGTACCGTCGTTTTCCTTAATAACAGTTTCGCCTGCTGCAAACTTAACAACCCACTTATAGTTGCCGTTATCATATCTGTCGTCGGAGTTAACTTTATTACCGTCTTTATCTCTGTATACGAACTGCTTCTGGAGATAAACAGTGTCTTCTCCCCATTTAACGATATGATCTTCATCCTTAACAGGTCCGTAGTAAGGAGCGCCTATTTTTTCATTCTCATCTTCAGGATTGGGGTACCAATAGGTTGTTGTATCCCATTCATATTCGTATTCAACTTCGTTTGCAAGATACCAAACTCCGCCGTACTTAACAACTTCCTGACCTGCAGCATCCTTGCCGTCTGTTACATCATCATCTGTTAATGCAATGTTGCTGTAAATAGGCATTGTGCATTCCTTATTAAGATAGAAAATACCATCCTTCTTGTATGCACCTGCAAGAACGTTTGCAGGAATCTGAGACTCTGTTGCGGGAACATATGCCTTATCTCCGCCGTGGTTGGTTGTTTCGCTTGTTGCAGCCTGAGTAATCTTTGTTGAGCTTACCTTTGAAGCTGCATCAACTGAAAGAGACATTGCAGCAAGCTTATTAGCGGCTGTCATAGCGTCGATAATTTCATTGTAGTATTCAGAGGTTCCTGTTGCCTCATCATAGTCGTTGAAGTCTGACTGTCTGTAGGAAGCCATCTTTGTGATTTCTTCCTGAGTTGCTTCTGTTAAGCTATACTGGTCGCTCTGGTCTGCAATATAAACATTGGTTGAAGCAATCATCGGATTTCCGCTTTCGGGAATGAATGCAACATTGAGTTTATAAGCATCCTTCTGAGCAGTAACTCCGTTTCCGTCATAAGCAATGAAGTAATCAAAGCTATTAGTTCCTTTTGCAATTGTTGCACCGTGGTTCTGGAAGTAGAAGCCGCTGAACGGAGTAACAAATGTTATACCGCTTGCAGAATCGCTTACAAGAGTTGTATTCGGGTTAACAAATACATTCTGATAGCTGTATGTATTGTCTGCATTCTTAGTTCTCTGAACACCTGTTACAATACCTGCTTCGCAAGCCTGGGCAAATGTATAGGTGATATGAGTGCGCTCTTCAAGAGTACCGTTCTTGAACGCTTCATAAAGAGCACCGCCTTCATCCTTCATTGAGCTGAGCTCTGCATTTGAGCAAGTATTCCAATCGCCGCCTTCAACACGGTAGTCAGAATAATCTCTGTTGAGAAGGTTACCTTCACCATCGATATAAGTATATGCCATAGTGGAAGTTGTGTTGTTATTCATTGTTGAAAGTGAAGAAGCAACATCTGTTCCGTTTACAGCATAATATTCCGTACCTTCTGTGATGAATGCAACCGCACCGTTATACTTACGGGTTGCGCTTGTGTTGGTGTTTCTTACTCTGACTGAATACTTATTAACGATTGAAGGATCGGATGAAGGTATAACGATTGTCTTCGGAATTGAAGCAAGAAGGTTATTGGTCTGTCCGCCTAAATTAGAGTTAACAACAGCAGCATCGCCTCTACCGTATGATGCGCCTGCAGTATTGTTTATTGTTGAAGCCGTAGCATACTTATACTTAACGATTTCATCACCGTTCTTTTCTGCCTGTGCATCAGGATAAAGAGCTGCCTGCCATGAACCGCCAACGGTTATAACAATATATGAATATGTTGTTATATCAGCGGGGAATAAGTAATTGCCGTTTGCAGTTGGATTCTCACCGTCTACAACCTCGCCCTCAAACATATTATAGGTTACAGCAACCTTATAAACATATGTTGCTGCAGCCGGCATTGTGCTTCCGAGTACAGGAACCTTGAGTGTTTCACCGGGTGAAAGAACGCCGGTTGCATCTCCTGAGAGATAAACGTTTGTATAACCGTCGTCGTTGGTGATTTCGGCACTCTTGATTTCTGCGAAGTATCTGGGCTCTCTCTGAACCTTCTGGCCGGGGCCGGGACGGTAGAATCTGTTAAGACCGATTGAGGTATTTGTGATTCTCAGATAGTTACCTGCTCCAAGTGAGGTGTTACCGGACATACCTGAGTATGAAGGAACGTCAACCTTAGCTGTAACAGGACCAAAGGTATGGTCTGAAAGCTGAGGAACGAATGACGGGATGAAGTTATTAACAGCCTTAACTGCAAACATTGCGCCCTGCCATCTGTCGCCGCTCTTGGATAAGTATGAGTTAACGCCGAATGCCTCAGCAAGGTTTGAAATAAGAATACTGAGAACACCCTGATCCTTATATCCGCCGAGGGTATCAACATGGATAAGTGAGTTAAACGGTGATTCAGCCTTTGTGTTGCTTGATGAATCGCTGTCGAAGTAAGCTGCGTTTTCGGGAATAACGGTTAATGTCTGGCCGCTGTACTTAGGACCGAAAACAGCATTTACTGTCGGAGCAACAACATAGTCATAAAGAGCAACGTCTGCGCCGGTTGTTGTAGGTGTTGACGAAATAATATCAATAACCTGCTTGATAATATTAGTAATTCCGCCGCCGTTAGCGCTGATGTCAAGAAGACCTTCAATTATCTTTGTATAGATAAGATCATATGAATCCGCACCGCCCCATGTTCCGTTCTGAATAGAACCGATAACAGGAAGAAGTGTATTTGCGATAGTATCTATATTAGTCCAAAGGTCGTTATCAAATGTAACTGTGCACTTACCGTTGCTGTCTACGCATCCGAGAAGAGCAGCAGCGCCCTTACCGGTGATTGTTGATGAGCCTGAGCCGTTTGAGTTCTCAAATTCATCTGTTGAAGCATAGTAGCAAAGAACGGAGTTGAGAAGTGTGAAGATAGTTGTATGGTCAGTTGTTGGGTTGGAGGTATAAACGCTCCACTCTGTTCCGTCATCCTTACGAACAGTTACAACTGACTGAAGAAGATAACCAACGGCATCACGAGCCATGGGCATAAGAACGTCGTTGAATAAATCATACTTACCGTCTTCATTGATATCGTAATCGCCGCTTACAACAAGTGCGCCGTTTTCAACCTTGTAGAGAGGTGAATAATCCTTATCAGGAATTACATATGATAAGTATTCAGCAAGAGCTGTTACTGCAACACCCTCTGCATCAACACAGGTATCCCACTCATCATTGTGGATTACATCCGTGATGTCGAGCTGCTTGAGACAAGCAATAAGCATCGGAAGAGCTGCCTCTTCAAAGTTTGCTTCGCTGAGGCTGTTTGAAGCAGTTGCAACAGCGCTTGGATTCTTAGCATAGAAAGCACCGAGAATATTTTCATCAGCTGCATTTGCTGCATATTCAAAAACATGAGCTGCATTTGAAACAAGTGTTGAAGCAATATTCTGTGAGTCAACGCCTGTTGTTGTTGCCAATGCAGGACGTGTAAGGCTAACATATTCGCCGTTAACTGTCATACCGATATTGTCGCTCTCAAGGAAGAAATCCTTAACAGCTGCAACAAGAGCGTTGTTGATAGCGCTCGGAATGTTGTTGTAATCTGTAAATGCAGTCTTAAAGAAGTTCTTGATGTTATAAGCGCCTGTTTCAGCAAAGTAAAGGTTGATAGGACCTGTCTGAATATCATAGTAAATATCAGCAAGAGGACTGTAGCGAAGCTCAACAAAGAGCTTTGTTGCATTTATGTCTCTCCAGTTGTTCTGAGGATCTTCAGCACGGGTTCTGTCTATCTCAAGTGTTTCTTTAACTCCCTTAAGGAAGTTCTCAGCTGAAGGAGTAACGCCTTCTTTATACTCATAGTCTTTATAAACAGCTTCTGCCCAAGCTTCAACGCTTGCTTTAGAATAGTTGTCCTTCCACTTGTTTTCATTTGTGTCGGATTTAACCCATCCGCTGTGAGCAGATTTCCATGAATAATATGCTCTGTCGAAGTTTGCAACCTGACCTGCGAAAATCTCGGAATCAACCTTTCTGTCGTAATCGATTTCAAGAAGTCCGAGTGTCGGTTCAAGAACTGTCTGCCAAGCAATTTCAGCTGCGTTGAAAGCAATAGTGTTTGCACTATCAGTCTTATTTACAGTTAATGTCTTATCACCGTATGTGAAGAGAAGAATGTTTCCGTCGCTTGAGCCATCCTCATTCATATCATATCTGAGGTTGGGGTCGCACCAGAAGCCAAGCTCAGCGCCTTCGTTTTCATTAACCGATTCAACAGCTGCTGCATAGTCTCCGCCGTTATCCTTCATATAGTTGCTGATTAAGAACCAACGTCTTGCAGAACTATCCTTAACATAAACGGTGTTGCCATCGTCATCCTTAACGATTTCGCCGTAGTTTTCAGCATTCTTGTCAAGCTGAATCTGGGGAACCTTATTTGAATAGGTTACCTGAACATTAATCTTCTGAAGAAGCTCTGCTGTGAGCTTACCGAAGAGCTCGTTATCAAAATCCCAGGAAGTCTGATTTCCTTTGTTGTTGATGAAATCAGTTTTGAAATCCTGAATCTGAGCCTGTGTTTTCCCAGATAAGGTTTGCAACGATGTTGTAAACAAGGTTTGTCTGGTAGTTATCCCACATATTGAGTGGTTCCTGAAGTCTGCCCCAGAGATTAACTGCGCCGTCTAAAATACCGAGATTAAGGTTACCTGTTATGAACTGATTGAGAACGTTCTTTCCGCCATAGTTGTTACAATGCATATAGATAATCTTAGCAAGTGTTATGATAATCGTTTTTGCATCGTTAACAGATCTGTAAGCGATACCGCTTCTGGAATTAGTAACGGCATTACTGCTATCGTCTCTTGTCAGCTCATAAATAGCGCTTAAATCGATATTTTTAACATCTCCGCCGATGAAGCCTGTTGCCGAAATACCGGCAATTTTCATTTCAAGAACGTCTTTTTGAAGAGTTCTTACAAGCTCAAGAAGTCCGTCAACGCTATCTGCATATCCGCTGATGCTAATACCGATTGAACCGGTAAGATTATACGAAAATGCGATTTTTGTTGAACCTCTGGGCTTAATGTCGCCGAGGTCAAGACTTTCCATAATCTGCGGAAGATATAAGTCTGCGTAATCAAGAAGCGCTTCAGCAGTCTGATTATCCGTTGTTTCTGCCCAAGCGAGGAAGTTTGCTGCCAACTTTGAGTCATTATAACCGTCGGTGGACTTAGCAAAAACGCTCATAACGCCTGTGAAGGTTGAGATAACCAACAAAGCTGCAAGGAAAAGCGCAATAAGCTTACGCGAGAAAATTTTAGATTTCTTTTGTTCCACTTTTAAATTTTCCTCCAATAAAAGATTTACGAATAGTGGCTGTTGATTTGCGAAACGTCGCAATCTCTGACCCGCCGTAACAATATCACGGTAGATTGAAGGCATTTTTGCCTTTCGCAATGACGGAAAAGCCGTCATCAACAGCGAATATCACGCAACTATATTAAAACATTTATTAAATATAAAGTCAATATCTTTATTAATTTTTTATCCAATTTATATACATTGGCGAAATTGTGTGAATATTTTGTGAACAAATTATTGATTTTTTGGTGGTTTCGACAAGAAAAATTTCCAAAAATTCACAGAATGTTTACAATTATTTTACTATTCAGAAATATTTGTGCTACATTTTCCTTCATTTTTTCACCTTTTTGTATAAATGAACGCTCTACCCGAATCACAGTTTTTCGCCCCTATTCGCCGGCATTTTCGGTTAATATGATGAAAAATTTTAAGAAATTATTAACTAATTGTTAAAAAAACTATTGACTTAAAATATATTATCTGTTATAAATATACTTGAGATTGTTCGTGCGTGAAAGGCGAAAAAACCGAAATTGCCTTTCACGTTTCATTTCACATTGCATAAATCTTTAGTCGCGAAAAAGATTTGTGCAAAATCATTAGGTAAAGGAGAGATGATTAATGAAAACGAGCAAAAAAATCCTCAGCTTATTTTTAGCTGTGGTAATGGTTGTAACAACATGCAGCGTTGGTTTTACTGCTTTTGCAGCAGACAACAAGACCGACATTAACAATGCATATTGGAACAACAATATTGATCCGGATAAGGCGTTTGATGCCGTAACGGAACTTGTAAACGAATATGTTCCGCTTCTCGCAAACGGAGTTCTCAAGAGTACTCTTGAGGGTGCCGGTATGACCGTTGACGAGAACACCTCGCTTCAGGACATAATCGCAGGCGTTTCGCCCGCCCTTATGAAAACTCTTGCAGGTGCCAGCGGAAACAGAAAAAACGTAATTACAGATTATTACACAAATGACCTGAATTATGAGAAAAGCGATGCGGAATACCTTTATAACAAGTATTCCAAGCTCGGAATGTATGATTATCTTGAAGATGCAGACGCAACGATGAATTTCTATGCGCTCTATCAGTTCTGCAAGGATAATCAGAATTCTGAAAATTCAGAGCTCAAAAAGTTCGCTAAGGATACTCTTCCGGAGCTCAAGAAGCTTCTTCACAAGCATATTGAGGCATTCGATAAGCTCTATGAAAGCGGCGACGATGTTGCCGGAACTGCAGAGCTTAATAAGTATGAGAACAAGATTACTCTTGACCTTGATACTTGCACTCTTTATGAGCTTGAGAACTTTGAAATAGACGGTCAGAAGCTCAAGAATATTTCAACAGAAAAGGTTGCCACAAAGATTGCGTACGATAATATGTTCCTTGACTTTGAAGGCTGCCCAATCAAAATAGATAATATTGCTTCCGCTATTTACTATCAGCATCATCAGAATTATGTTGAGGCTATGTTCTACCTTTATCTTGCAAATCTCGGCGGAGCAACCATCAAGTATGACGATAAGGTTCTTACTCCTTCAAACTTCAAAACTGTTATCGGAAACAGAGACAGCTTTGATGCCGGCGCAAATGGCGACAGCGCTCACGAAGCTTTCTGTCTTGATGCGGTTTACAGCACCATTTTCGATAACTCAACTCTTGCTTCGGCAATTGATCCCCTCAATGAGTTTGCATCTCCCTATTATCAGGAAATTGCTACAGGAGCTATTGAATTAACAAAATCATATGATACTGAAAAATACAGCAGTGCAACTGATTTTATCAATGACCAGAAGATTAAAGACAACCAGATAAAGGATTTCTTCGCTTTTGAAAAGAACGGCGGAAAATTCACCCAGTATTTAACAGGCGACAGCTGTGCATTCAGTGAATACATAGCAAAATTCTTCAAGGCATTCCTGTTCAACGACAGCCAGGCTAATATGATGATTGACTATAACATCATCACCTGTGCTGATGAAGATGCAGCAGTTGCAATGTTCAGGGACTTAAGAGTTGCTGGTAAATACGACAAATACAGCATTGGCGGAGAGAATATCGGCGACGAGATTATGCTTTTTTATCTTGACGATACTTATCCCTCTGACGATTCTCCTTCGTTCTGCAGCATTGCCAATAAAATGCTTCCGTCTGTTATTATCCAGACGCTTGCAGGCAAGACCGATCCCGACTTCGGCTTCCCCGGAACAGCCAATGTTAAATACTTCTATCAGGATGCAAACGAAGGCAAGATTGTTAAAGACCTTATGGGAAATGACAAGTATGAATACGATAATTTTGCAGTTCCCGAGAGCCTTTCACTTGCACTTGTTAACAGTTCAATCAACGGCTATATCGATAATTTCCTTGATCCCACTACGGATATCGGCGGTATTGCTACAGGTGCTGTTAATCAGCTGTTAACAACTAATATTGATCTTCGCGAGAAGCTTTATGATATCTGGGAGAATCTTTATAATCAACCAATAGAAACAATTTTTAATCTTGTTCCTGTTTTAGTTGTTGTTCTGGATGAAGTTCTTGTTCCAACACTATTGAACGATGCTTCACCCGATGAATCAATGTACAACACTTTAACTAAGGTTGTTACTCTTATAAATCCTTACACTCAGAAAGCAGGAAATATTAATATTGGTATCGGTAACCTTGCCTTTGATCTCAACAAGATTGTTCCTGCAATCCTTGACTGGCTTCTTAAAGATGATGCTTCTGCAATAGCTCTCGTTGGAACCTATAGCTTTGACGATTTCAAGGTTGATACAACAGCTTTCTCGGAAAAGAAAGAATTCACTCAGGCTGAATTAAAGGCTGAATTAGAAGCTGTCGGATTAACTGAGCTCGCAAAGAAAGCAGCAAGCCTCGACCCGGAAGCAAAAGAATTTGCAGAAGACTTAAAGGATATCGCAGATGACTATATCTTCTTCAGAGATAAACTTACTTCTGTTCCCCGTTTCACAAATATCTATGTTGCAGATAAGGCTCTCTACGGAGCACGTCTCAACGGCGGTCTTGCAAACACCTTAAAGAAGAAGGAAGCTTTCCAGGGCGAAAGCAAGGCTCCTTATGCAGATGTTATTGACGAGGCAGTAACTGAAATTGCAGACTTTGCACTCAAGGCAGTTAATGATTATCTTGCAGTAAACAAAGACGACCCAAGATACAACTCCGAAGGTCAGGTTGCACAAAAGGGACTCAACAATGTTTTCGTTGCTCTTCCCGAAGTTCTCGACTTCATGGGCAAGGAATATATTGCTAAATACCATATTGATTCCGACTGGACTCTTGCAAACAAAATCCAGAAGAAAACAAATACCGATACAGGTAAAACTCAGAAGCACAACACCGTTCTCGACGACTTCAAGGTTCTTGCAACACAGAACGATGCTTCAGAAGTTTTTGAATCCTTCGTAGGCGTTCTTATAGGCGAATGGATTAACCCGATTCTCGACATTCTCAACGATACAATGAGCGATCCCGATAACGATATCAGCAAGAATCTCTCAATGGTTCAGGGAATTCTTGATGCTCTCGGCGGCTTCGGCGAAAAGAGTATTATAACAGATGTTGTTAACGGATTATTCCAGCTCAAGCGCTGCGACGACGCTTCCTTTACATTAACTCAAAGAGATAACGGCTTTGTTGGTTTCAGTAACGAAAGCGGTATGTTCCTTCTTTCAAATCTTTTCTATAAGGATTCAAAAGAAAACAAGAAGGGCTTAATTCCGTTCGTAACAACACTTATAAAGAAAGATGGCGGAACAGCTAAGTACGATGTTAACAACGCTTTCAGAAATTCATCGGCTCCGCTTCTCATTAACTCTGCAAAGACTGCTAAGTCTGCCGCAGGAACAGATTACGACGAGCTTCTTTCAAAAGACAACATTAAGGCTGCTCAGGAGCTTGTTGATACTCTCGACACAATCCTTTCATCTCTCCTTGAAAATACATCAGTAAACGGATTTGATATCGACAAAACAGATAATATTATCTGGGCTGTTTCAACTACTGTTTCTGGCTACTTCGGCGGCAAGAACACAGATGATTTAGTTAAACTTATAAATAACTATTTCTATTACTGCGTTGGCGAAACCACCAAAAACCCGAATAAGGACGGTAAGATAGGTATACTTCCAAAGAACGGCGATGTTGATCCTAAGAAGGTATATACCTCAGCTCAGCTTTCAAATCTTGTTATTCAGACATATTCACTTATTGAAAACGTAATTGACTACGTATTCT
>CAMYWU010000012.1 GCA_947302895.1 uncultured Clostridia bacterium
TTATAGAAGATGAGTCTTCAACTGGATGTCTTTTTTCCTCTGAAGGACGTTTTGACGGGTGGATTGCTGCCAAACTTGGGCAATGTGACCCCTTATTCTGGAATGTGGTATTACTTTATGAATCATTAAAAGACTCGATAAAAAACTTATTCTCATCATCATTACATGTTAAATTTGAATGGTACAAATTAATTGGAGCCTTATTATTTATAATGATAATATCATTGTGCTATATGTTATTAAGCAGACTAATAATAAAAACAATAAAAAATAATTTCCATTATCAAAGAGTTCGAGAAGTCGTTTCAGTATTATATATCTATAAAATGCTAACAGATGAAGAGCAGACAAAAAAGTTTGACAAAGAAAAAAGAGTCAAAATACTGCTTAATTCAAAGCAGCCTCCAGATTAACTGAATGCTGCTTTTTGGTTTTATCATTAGTTGTCAACTGCTATTTTTATGCATTTTTTGTCGTTTTTTGCGTTGTTTTTGCAAATCAGTTGAGTTTTAAACATAAACCATGATTTAATTGATACAAAAAAAGAGGAATTATTTATGTATTTATTATCTTGCCAATGTAGCCCAGAGAACATCGAAGGAACGGGCAATGCCAACATTGTTGCTTTAATTGCAGCCATATTGGTTTTTATAGCTTCGGCTTTTAATATCTATATTATTTGGAACAATAATAAATCTAATGTTGTTAGTAAAAACCGACTAGTTTGGATCAATGATGTACGTGCTTTAATGTTTGAATTCTTAAAAGAATATACAAATGGAAAAGACAGTACAAAAATGAAGAACATAAAATTTCAAGTAATGCTTTATATGAGAGAAGGCGTCACATCTTATAAAGTTCTTATAGAAAAAATGAACAAATGCATTGAGGAAGACTACTCAGACAAAAACTGCGACGAGTTAATAAAAGCAGCACAAGATGTTTTTTCAGAAGTTTGGATAAGGTTAAAAAGAGAAGCAGGAATAAGCAAGTTAAACGATAATAGATTCACCAGAATGTTTGAAAGCAAGAAACAATAAACACTATAGTGTTATTCTTATTTCTTAAGTATTCAAGTTATTATTGCATTTTTAATCTGCCCAGTTTTGTTTATATCACAAAACATCAATCATCACACAAAGCAAAGGAGAACCTATGGCTGGAATAAAAGTTTTTGTTTCATCAACCTGTTATGATTTATCAATGCTACGCTCTGAATTAAGGGATTTTATACTGTCCATGGGCTATGAGCCTGTTATGAGCGATTATATGGATGTTTTGTATGACCCCCGAGAGCACACTCACACAAGCTGCATAGATGAAGTATCTAATTGCGATATGTTAATTGTTATAATAGGCTCGCGATTCGGAGGCAAGGGAGTTCCTGAATCTGTCAGCAGAATCGACATTAACTCTTTAGAAGAATTGAGTAAAGGCAAGCTGCCCAAGGATGAAAATCTTTCTATAACTCAGTTGGAGGTATTAAAAGCCATCCAAGACGGTATTCCTGTTTATACATTTATTGAGCAAAGCGTTTATTCTAATCATTCAGTATATGAAAAAAATAAAGATAACCCAAATGTAAAAGATATTCTGTTCCCTGCTATTGAAAAACAAGAAACCGCCGAGTTCATTTTTTCATTTATCGATTTTATCAGGCTTCGGTCGGTAGGCAACCCTATTTTTCAGTTCAGCAGAATTCAAGACATTGAAAACACTCTTAAAAGGCAATGGGCATCGTATTTTCAAAAACTACTTTCTGAGCAAAAATATAGGGCAGCAGAAGAAAAGAGAATAGACTTCTTAAACAATCAACTCGAGGATTTAAAAGCTGCTGTTTTATCTTCTATTGGTAATGCTAATCAAAAAGAAATTGCCCGAAGTGTTATTAAATACAGACGACTTACAGATTTTTTATTTTCATTAAAATACGAGATTAATGAATTAGCTGCATCGGACCTGAGTTTTGATAAATTACTTAATAGTAAAGATATTGTTAAAATAACTGATGCAAGAAAGCTCGATTTGGACAGAGAAAGCAGAATTTACGGCAGAACTCTATTAGTTAAATCAGACCATACTTTCTATGATTGTAGGATGCCAACAGATGCTATTCTGGATTTAAGAAACGAATGGGACTCATTCAAAAAGCTGGATAAAGAGTCAAAAGAAATTGTGCTTGAAACTCTTTTTGATAATCAAAGGAGTTCAATGTGGTTAATGCATTATCATGCTGAGATTATTGATGAATACCTATATAAGAGTCCTTCAATCTTAAGTGATAGCGATATAAATGTTTTTGATAGATATATCAAAAACTTATCAAACGAAGACCAACTCTAAAAAAGATTAAACTTTTCATTGTTGAACCCCTATATGAAATAATCGCCCCGAAGCTGATGCTTCGGGGCTGTGTTTATTAGTCCTGTTTCAGGTTTTCAATTATGTTGTCGTCCTTGATTTTGTCTGCCGAGTAGAGCAGCGAAAGAAGGATGATAACAAATACTGCGAGGATTGCTGCAAGATAATATTGCCAATTGGTTGAAAACGGTATCTGCATGCCCTCTGCGTTAGTGAGCGCCTGATACATCAGAATGTGCAATCCTATGCTTATCGGGAGCGACCACAGTAGCGATTTTGCGCCGTAGCGTATGCTTTCAACATATATCATTTTCTTGAAGCCCTGAGGCGTAACTCCGACGGATTTAAGCATAGCAAACTCCGTTTTGCGCTCGTTCATCGAGTTTGAAATAGAATTGATAATATTGATAACTGCAATCAGTGTAATCAGCGAAATAAAGCCGTAAATAAACACCTTCATTATCTGAAGCACTGCATTGATTGCCTGAATCTGTGAAGTTGTATCAACCATTTCGCAGGCAATATTTTTGCTGTCAAAATACTCTTCCGCTTTTTCCATTTCAGACTTATAATCTTTGGCGAAAATGTTGAACACAACGCCGTTTTGCTCCACCGGAAGAGCGCTGAGCACGTCCTCGGGAACGATGACTGACGGATAGTTCATATACTTGGGCAAAAACAGCTTTCCGCTGTATTCCTTATCTGTCATAAAGCCTGCTGTAACATCAAAGTTGTTTTCAATTTCGGTTTCGCTGTCTTTTTCATCAATTGTTTTGATGCAGAGGCTGAGCGCTTTTCCTTTTGCACTTTGTGAAAGTGCCGAATAATCCCTCGTGATTTTTCCCGAGGTATCAGTTATGCGGTTGAACACAATTCCTTTTATGCTTTCGGGATTGTGATAACCCTCAGGCTTTTCACCGAGCTGTTTAAGATAGCTATTGAACGCATCGTTATCCATAACAAACAAATAGATATATGAAATGTTCTCTCCGTATGCATTTTTAGCCTCTTGGGTAAGCAAGTCCTTATTATTGACAGTTGCGTTTGCCTGAAGATATGAAACGCAGTCGTTGATATCCGCACCCTCAAAATATTTCTTAATTTCATCTTTATCCTCAATTTTTGCATAAACCTGAAAATCGGCGTTCTGCTCGCCGGTTTCCATCTCTACCATAGAGGTAAAAAGCTGCGAAAAGTTCGTGACAGACATAAACAGCACAACACTCATAACAAGTGCAAAAACTATAGTCGAGCTGCGGCGATTGTTGCGTTTAAAGTTCTTTACTGCAAGCTCACCCTCATAGCCGTAAAGTTTTCTTGTCAGCTTTGAAACGCGGAGCTTCTTTGTCTTTCTAACCTTAACGGTATTCGTGCCCTTAATGGCTGCAATCGGCGTCGTTTTCGACGCGCGGCGCGCAGGGATATAACATGAAATGAATATTGTCAGTGCGCTGACTATTACCGTACCAATGATAATTAACGGGCTGATATGAACCTTTAGCGTATCCTTAATCGGTATTGCAAAGGTTGAAAGGAATGCGCCCTGAATACTCCTGAAGGTAATTGCCATACCGATAAAGCCTGCTGCAATACCTGCAGGAATTGCAATAGCGCCGAGGATTAACCCTTCAAAGTAAATTGATGAGCGTTTCTGGGCTTTTGTTGCGCCTACGGAGGCAAGCATACCGAGATAGCGTTCGCGCTCCTGATACGATACGGCAAAGGAATCGTAAATCATAAACACCGATGCAAATACGATTACGGCAAGAATAATTGCAGTAAATATTTTCACGGTTTTGATAGTACTGCTGCCTCTTGATACGCCCGAATAATCAAGCAAATCCGTGTTGTATGAAATGGTTGCTGCGCCCGTTTGCTTTTTAAGGGCATCTGCTTTTTCATAAAAGGTATTATCGAGTGTTTTATAACTGAAAGTTACATAGGCTGCGTCGCCGTCAAGATTTGCCACAATTCCGTCGCGGTTATCAAAAAAGCTGACGTTGCCCTCGGCAATGCCGCAAAGTCGGTAATCCCGGTATTCTTCTTTTTCGGTTTTTAAGTCAAGACACCAGAGCTTAACCTTGTCGCCAACCTTCCAATCAAGCTTGTTCTTCTCAATATATGAGTCGGTAACGAGTATTTCGTCCGCCGTTTTCGGGAACGCGCCGTCTTTAATGTTGATATTTCTCATATCAACGACGGTTTCGTCAACTGCATCAACGTTGCCGTATGCCTTGGCTTTTTGAGAATCTTTGTCGAAAGTATACTGAAAAGCGTTGTTGCCGGCATAGTATTCTATTTCATCGTTTTTGAAAGCGGACATATCGGGCGTTTCATCATAGAATAACTGCGCCTGCCAGCTGCCGTCGTAGGCGCGCGTGGCGTCCTTCAAAAAAGTAACGAACGAAAAAACGCTTGTGAACACCGCCGTAATCATCGCAACCGAAACAATGATTGAAAGAATCGTGAGCAGGCTGCGGCGCTTGTGCGTTTTTATATGCCGCAGGGTGAGTTTATTAACAATATTCATTGTGCTCACCTCATATTCTGCGCTCGTCGCGGACGATTTTGCCGTCTTTGATTTCAATAAGACGGTCGGCGGAAAGCGCAATATTCTCGTCGTGAGTAATCATAATAACCGTCTGACCGAGTTCACGGTTAAACTGACGGAGGAGCGAGATAATCTCCTTACTGTTTTCACTGTCAAGATTTCCCGTCGGTTCGTCGGCAAGCATAAGCGCAGGGTTATTAATCAGCGCTCTGCCGATGGATACCCTCTGCTGCTGTCCGCCTGAAAGCTGCGAAGGGAGGTGCCCAAGCCTGTCCTGTAAGCCAAGACGCTCAATAATGTTTCTTAGTTGTCTTTTGTCTGGTTTTCTACCGTCGAGCAGAAGCGGGAGAGTTAAGTTTTCCTCAACCGTTAAAATAGGAATTAAATTATAAAACTGATAAACAAGTCCTATCTGGCGTCTGCGAAAAATTGCAAGCGCAGTTTCGTCAAGCGTGGGAATATCGGTCTTGTCGATAATTACACTGCCGCTCGTCGCCTTGTCAACGCCGCCGAGAATGTGCATAAGTGTCGATTTGCCCGAACCGCTTGGTCCGACTATCGCAACGAACTCGCCGCGCTCCACGGAAAAGTTGACGTTGTCGAGTGCCTTAACCATAGTGTCACCGCTGCCGTATGTTTTGCAAAGATGTACTGTTTCTAAAATTTTCATAGTAGTATCTCCTTTCGATGACACAATGGTAGCTCGTGTTCCTTACAATCAGGTGAATTTATTATTACAATTCAGTCATATAACGGATTTATAAAACTTTATCTCAAATTCCGTGCCGCTACCTTCCTCACTTATGACGGAAACGGCGGCGTTTTCTTTGTTTAATATCGCCTTTGAAAGCGCAAGCCCTATGCCCACGCTCTCGGCAGAGGCATTTTTGCCGTGGTAAAAGCGCTCAAAGATATGAGGCAAATCCTCCTTAGCAATACCGCAGCCGTTGTCGCGGATAATAACGCGCCCCCAAAGCGTTGTTTCGTCGGTTTCAAATTCAAGCCTGCCACCGTCGGCAGTATGCTCAATGCAGTTTTTGATTATATTCTGCAGCGCCTCGGCGCTCCACGCTCTGTCACCCGTGAAGGTGAAATCACTTATGTTTTTTTCCACCGTGATATTGCGCAAATCGAGCGTAAGCAAAAATGGCTTTAAGCTTTCGTCAATCACATCGCGGATTTCAACCTCGTCGGTTCCGATTTCAATCGTGCCCGCATCCAACTTCGAGAGCTTGAGCAGCGTTTGTATGAGCCAGCTCATTTTTTCGCACTGGATGTTTATAATGTCTGTGAACTCTTTGCGCTTATCTGCGTCCGTCTCGTTTTCAAGCAGTTCGGACACAACGAGCATAGAGGTCAGTGGTGTCTTAAGTTGATGCGAAATGTCAGCAAGCGAGTCGGCAAGGTACACTTTGTCCGCCTCAATCACTTCGTTTTGAGTTTTCAGCTGCGTGATAACCTTGTAAAGATTGTTCTGCAGTATCGATAGCTCGCCCTCGGTGTTGCTTTCAATATCAAGCTCATAGTTTCCGCTGCACACACGCGAAAGATAGTCGTTAAGATTCGCGATTGCCCTATACCTTTTTATTGTGAAGAAAGCAAATACAGCAATAATTGCAGTACCAACCGCAACGCAAATCAGCGCGGCAGAGTTGCCAAAACTAAAGCAAACGGCAGCCGCAACCGCCGTAATTATTGCAGATATTATTATCGGTATGTACAATTCTTTATTTTTCATTGATAATATATCCCATTCCTCTTACTGTTTTAATAATGCTCGGCTCTGCCGGATTATCTTCAATCTTGTTGCGAAGGCGCTTGATATAAACGGTCAGCGTGTTGTCATTAACGAAATCGCCCTCAATATCCCATATGTCCTCAAGAAGCTTGTTTCGCGTGAGAACGATGCCCCTGTTGTTGAGCATAGTGAGAAGCAGGCGGTATTCCATAGCGGTCAGTATAACTTCCTCACCGTTTTTGAACACTCTCGCCTCGTTGGTGTTAACGGTTACATTTCCGATATGCACCGTGCCGTCCGCGCTATCTTTACTATAGCGGCGGAGTACGGATTTAATTCGCGCAAGTAGCTCCTTAAGACGAAACGGCTTTGAAATATAATCGTCCGCACCGAGGTCAAAGCCCATAACCACGTTAACCTCATCGTCATATGCGGTAAGAAATATCACGGGATAATCGCCCTGCGCCTTAACCGCCTTGCAGATGTCGTAACCGCTGCCGTCGGGCAGGGTCAAATCGAGAATATATAGTGAAAAAGTGTTGCTGTTTATTATGCTTTTCGCTTCGGCAATACTTTTAGCGAGCGTAACGGAATAACCCTCGCTTTCAAGCGAATAAGTCAGCGCAACGCCGATTGCCTCGTCGTCTTCGAGTAAAAAGATGTTCATTTTATCACCTCGGCTATCATTTTAACACATTAGTTAATTAGTTTCCATTACAATTCTGTCACATAAAAAACGGACGGCAATGCCGCCCGTGAGTATATTTCTTATTCGCAGATGATTAAGCCGTAGCCCTTCTTTCTCTTATAAACAACCTTTGTTTCACCGTCTATTCCAAGGAAAATGAAGAAGTTGTGGCCGAGCATTTCCATCTGAACGATTGCTTCATCATCGGTCATCATATTCGGAGTTATTGTTTTCTTTCTTGTTATGTCAACACTATCAAAATATGCCTCGTCGAAATTATCCATTGAAACCTCGTCGGAAAGCTCATCAATCGCCATTGCGATTTCATCAATTCCGCCCTTGCGCTTTTTATCAACGAAATAGGTCTTGAGCTTGCGAAGCTTTCTCTTCAAATCATCAACTGCCGCATCAATTGCAGGCTCGATTTTTCTCTCGAAGGATTCGCCTCTGATGAAGGAGCCGAAATGCTTAACTGTTATATCGCAGCTGTATCCCTCTTTTTCCTTTTTAAGAGTTACATCAAAAGTGGCATTTTCGGGAAGCATTTTTTCAATTCTGTGGAGCTCCTTTTCAATTCCGTCTTTTGCGCCCTGCTTTAAATCAAAGCCTCTTGCAGTAATGTTAATCATAATATTACCCCCTTGGGATTATTTTTTTACAATTATATTATATTCCCAAAAGACAACTAATAAAAGTATTGAAATATGAATATTTATTTGATATAATATTAATGTTGCCGAGAGCTTACGCCCTCGGCAATTCTTTTATCCTCAAGCGTATACAGGGGTCAGACCCCTGTATACGATTTTTGTTTTATTTATTTTGGGCTATTCTTTGCGAAACACCGGTTAATCTCATTATCTGGCGCACCGCTATACCCTCTTTATGAAATATTCTTATAAATTCACGTTGTTTATCAATTGGAACACGCTTAAATTCTTCCGGTGAACAACAACCCGATATCTCTTCAATAATGTTTTTTGCCTGTGTGTCTGGCATCCTTGCTTCTGCTTCATCAACGATATCAAGATGAGAATCACTGCTTAATTCGTTATGTATTCTGACAAACTCATTAACTCCGATAAGCTCAAGCGCAAATCCGGTGTTTACAAAAGTATTGCTCATAAAATAACTGTTATAGCTGCTGAATTCATAATCCGAGCAATTGCTTACCATTCCTGCTTTTATAGGATTTTGATGAATGTACCTTAAGGCTGAAATAGAGTATTCATCATCGTTAACAGGAGCGCTATTGAATCTGCCCTGGAACACCCCACCGATTCTGTCGTATTTCAGATTGTACCAATATATAAAACTGTCGCCAAATCTTTTAAAAATCTTATCTATCGTCTCGTCGCCTTCTTTAATCAAAAGATGAACATGATTTTTCATCAAACAATATGCGTATAATTCAAATCTGCAGATATCTTTTGTTCTGGAAAGAACGTTTAAAAACATATAGTAGTCATCTTTATCAAAAAACACTTGTTGCTTGTTGATTCCCCTTAGCATAACATGGTATATGCCAGTCTCACTTTTGGCTCTTTGTTTCCTTGCCAAATCTTCACCTCCAGACATCAGCATTATATCATCATTAATTCACCACGTCAACTCCCCCTCTCAAAGCGTATACCGGGGTCAGACCCCTGTATACGTTGTTATATCTGCAATTTTAAAAATCGTATACAGGGGTCTGACCCCTGTATACGCTTTGAGGTTGCCGAGGACGGGGTCCTCGGCAAATTTTTAATTCTGATATTTCTCTGCCTGTAAATTGAACATGTAAGCGTAAGTACCGTTAAGTTTCATTAGTTCCTCGTGGCTTCCCTGCTCGATTATCTGGCCGTTTTCCATAACATAGATAACATCGGCATTAACCGTTGTTGAAAGTCTGTGGGAAATGAAGATAACGGTTTTATCCTCAGCGGCATTCATCATTGCCTGATTGAGATTATATTCTGCAATCGGGTCGAGGTTTGCTGAAGGCTCATCAAGTATAACATAGGGGCAATGCTTATAAAACGCCCTTGCAATTGCAACCTTCTGACCTTCGCCGCCGCTCATCATCATTCCGTCATCATCAAATTCACGAAGCAGATTTGATTTCATTCCGTTTGGCAGTTCCTTTGAAAAGCCGCTGTTTTGAAGCGCTTTTTCGGCATTCTTTTCCTCAACATTATAATCAAGCGCAACATTTTCGCCGATGGTTGCGGCAAAAATCTGGAAATCCTGAAAAACTGCTGCAAATCTGTCCTTATGCGACTGGAGCGTTTCCTCCCTAATATCCTTTCCATCAATCAGAATTTCGCCATCGGAAACATCATAGAGCCTCATCAGAAGATTGGTGAGGGTTGTTTTTCCTGCCCCGTTATACCCGACGAGGGCTATTTTTTCATTTGGTTTGATAGTTAAATTGATGTTTTTAAGAGTTTCATGGTCGTTGCCCGGATATGTAAACGAAACATTCTTAATCTCAATTGTTTTGGGCTCGGCGGATTTTGTTTCATTTTCACCGCCGAAAATCTTTCTGCCCCTTGAAAGAAACTCCCTGTATTTTTCTATAAGCTTTGCCTGCTCTGAGAAATTACGAACAACACCGACAGTTAAAAACGAAAACGAGGTTGCAATTGAAAATGCACCGTTAAAGGTTGCAACAAAATCGCCTGCCGACAGGGTTTTTGTTTTTAAAACGCAGTATCCCAGATAGAGCGGAAGCAAAAACATAAAGCCCAGAATCTGAACGCCCGTTTCCTGGAAGAAATAGATTAAATCAATCTTTCTTACATATTTTCTCTGGTTATCAATAACCGCATCGGCGGCTTCATCGTATTTATTCAGCAGAAGCGGCTTTATGTTGTTCATACGAACTTCTTTTGCATAATCCTGCAGATAGAAAACTCTTGCAAAATAATCGGCTCTTCTGTGGAGCTTGTTGTTTTCAATCTGTCTTTTGGATTGAAGCATACCTATTTTCTTGCTTACGGGAGTAAAAATTGCAACAACCGCAAGAATGATAACAAGGCAAATCGGATCGATTGCAAAGAGAATTGAGCCTATTGCAATAAGCGAGAAAACCTCGCCGATATATCCCTGAACAAGACCGAGAACTCTTGTTATTCTTCCGCCCGAGGAATCGATAACAAGAATGAAATTATTATAAAAATCGGGGTCGTCGTAGCTCTCTAAATCAAGCTCCTTCGCCTTTTTGAAAAGCATTTCAAGTATGCCCGAGGAGAGCTTTTCAAAATTAACGCTGAAATACAGCTCCCTGTACAGCGCATTTGCAATCTCGTTAAACAGCAATATCGCCGCAATTGCAACAACGGCATAAACTATTTTCATTTTATCATCGCCGCTTGAAATAACATCAATAACGTATTTAACGCCGATAACGGAAATAAGCCTTGTGGGAAGCCTTGTTAAAACGCCGAAAATACACTCACATATTACAAGCACGGGCGAGATTTTAAACATTATTTTAAGAAAATAGAATACGTTTGAAACGATTGAATGCTGAAGCTTATCAGTTCTGAAATCATGCATACTGCTCTTTCTCCTCTCCCTTATAGCGTGAGGCCTGAAGAGTGAACATATTGCAGTAATCCCCGCCGCTTTCCATAAGCTCGCTATGGGTTCCGCTTTCAATAACAGTTCCGCCCTTTAAAACGAAAATATTATCCGAAAGAACAGCGGAGGAAAGCCTGTGGGAAATATACAAAACAGTTTTGTTCTTCGTTGCCTTGATTAAGTTTTCATACATATTGTATTCTGCAATCGGGTCGAGCGCCGAGGAGGGCTCGTCGAGAATTGCAACATCAAAATCCTTTGCAAACATTCTTGCAACGGCGGTTTTCTGGGTTTCACCGCCCGAAAGCCCTGCGCCCGTTTCATCAAATTCCCTTGTTAAAACGGTATCCGCACCGTTTGGCAGCGACTGAATTTTATTCCAGACTCCGCTCTGAATAAGCGCCTGCTTTGCAATTTCTTTTTCTTCAGCCGTGCAATCGTGGCAGATAACATTTTCATTAACCGAAAGCGCAAAGGTTTTATAATCCTGGAAAACGGTTGCAAAACGGCTGTGAAGGCTTTCAACATTGTATTCCTTGATGTTTCTGCCGTTATAGAGGATTTCGCCCTCTGTAGGGTCGTAGAATCTAAGAAGAAGCTTAACAAAGGTTGTTTTGCCTGCACCGTTAACGCCGACTATTGCAACAGTTTCGTCCTTGTTTATTTTAAGGTTTACATTTTTAAGAGAATACTTCTTTGCGGAGGGATATTTAAACGAAACATTCTTAAATTCAATGCTTTCAAACTCCTCTGCTTCCAAGTCGCCCGATACAACCTTTGATTCATAATCAAAGAAATCACGAAGATTCTGGAAATAAAGCGCAACATTTGAAAGCGAAGCAAGTGAATCCGCAATCTGACGGGTTGTTGTTCTTACGGAGTTTATTGATGATAAAACAACCGAAAAGCCCGAAATATCAAGTCCGCTGTTGTTGATAAACTGATAGGAAGCAAAGGAATATGTTCCGACTATTGGAATAAGCTCGCCGAAAAGGGAGCTGAGCATCGTATAGAAAAACAGCTTCCAGCCATAGTTTTTGATAATGCGGATATTATCCTCAACCGCTCTTCTGAAACGGTTTATAATAACCGAAAAGATATTTGAGGTTCTTATATCCTTTGAAAAATCCTTGAGGAAAACCGTACGCTGGGAATAGTTTTTAATACGGTTATTGGTTGTCATTGAATAATTGCGCTTATACATAATCTTGCTTTTAATAATTTCAAAAGCAAAGATGAAAAGCACGGGGGAAAGGAAGATGAGATACGCAGGGTCGATGGATGAAACAATTCCGATAACAAGGAAAAACGATATAACCGAGCCGATGAGATTTGAAATATCCATACAGAACATAAAGAAATAGCTATGGGTTATAATCTCGGTCGCTCTCTGATATTTATCGTAGAATTCGGGGTCCTCGTAGCAGGAAACGTCAACATTTGCAGCCTTTTCAAAGATTAAATCATTAAGCCCCTTTGTTACCTTTTTCATTCCGACATTCTGCAAATAATCGCAGGTTATGATTATAACCTCATTTATAAGCGCAACGCCGAGGAAAATCAAAAGAACTTTAACGAAGTATTCAAAGCTTGCATTTCCCTCAATAAGATTCAGAAGAACCTTGAGGAATAAAACTCCCTGAATAAAAAGCGAGAATATTGAAAAAGAGGTTTGAGCCAGTATTGCCGAAAGCATAAGGGTTTTATCAGCCTTAAAGCAGATTTTAATTGCAAAAAGGATGTTTTTCATAACGGGAACCTTTATATCCTCATGCAGCGGCATCCAGTGCCTTGCCATAACTATCACCTCCGAAAAATCAAATTATTGGTATAATATCACACCGCTTTTTCTTTGTAAATAATATGCTGAATAAATAATTACAGATAAAATATTTTGTAAACGAAAAAGAAGCCGTAATATCGGCTTCTTTTAGATGAGATTAATCTTCAATTTTGTTTATTGCATCAACAATTGTATCCGCATTTTCAATAAGCTCCTGAGCATCCTTTGCAGGTTTTTCAGCTGCTCTTTTCTCAATAAGCGCTGCAAGCATCTTCTTATGCTCGGCATCCGTCATTGCATAGTTCTTCATCGGAAGAGCCGAAAGAAGCATACCAACTGCAATCGGAATTGAAATAAGGAAGAACATTGCTGCTGCGTACTTACCGCCGTCGAGCTGATAGAAATGCTCGCCCTGTGAAAGACGGTAGTTGATATTATCAAGGTTCTGGTCGGAGAACTTAACAATTGTGTAAACAAGTCCCTGAATAAGCGCTGCAATACCGCCCGAAAGCTTTGTTAGGAAGCTCTGACCTGAGAAGAATACACCGTCGGGACGGTAGCCGTTATGGAACTCCTCATAGTCAACGCAGTCGGCAATCATAATTGACTGCATAACGTTGATTCCGCCCATTGAAGCAGAAGCAAGACCAATGCAGATTGCAGAAGCGATAACCCAGCCCCATGTTAAAAGGTTGCCCTTTGAAAGCAGGTAGCCAACAAAGATTAATGCATATGGAACTGCGCCTGCAACCGAATAGAAATTATAGAGCTTTTTAGTTTCAAATTTCTTGATAAGCCCCGGTGTTATTGCCATTGCGGCAAACTGAGGAATGAATACTGCAAGACCGATTAACGCAATCTTGATTATTCTCTGGCCGCCGTCGAGGTTGCCGACATTTTCCATTGCGTTATCTGTATAGTAGTAAAGAACAAGGGGCATTGCAAGAATCATAAGGAGCTGCAAGGGTGAACGCAAAACACCCGAGATAAGAAGCTGTCTGAAAGGAAGGCATTTCCACATAATTCTGAAGTTTTCAATCATGCCTCTCTTGTCCTCGGAATCGCCGGGAACTCTCTCTTTTGTTACAAGACCTGCAGTTTCAAAAAGAATTGTTGCAATAACTGTTAAAATAACAACGGTTGCAATCCAGGCAGCTCTTGAAGTAAAGTTATTTGCCATCTGCTGAGTTATTTCGCCGCTTTCAACCATTGCGTTATATTTGCCCTCAAACATTCCCTTGAGGAAGCCGGGAGCAATTGAAACAACCATTCCCACTCCGCCGAAGCCTGCTGCAATACGGGCAAGACCTAAGATTTTAGCTCTGTCGTCCATATCCTCGGTCATAAGCGAGGTAATGCCCCAAAGCGGAATATCGCAAACTGTGAACAGCATTCCCCAAGCTATATAGGAAATAGCTGCCCAGGCAATAATGAGCGCCTTGCTTGCGCCCGGATGAGTATAAATTCCGTTAACGTAGCTCAGAATTGTCATAGCTCCGATAATTGCGGGGAAGATAATCAGATAAGGTCTGCATTTACCCCATTTGGTATGAATTCTGTCTACAATTGTTCCCATCATCGGGTCGTTGATAGCATCCCAGATTCTTGCTGCAAAAAGAATAACTGCAACAACGGATGCAGGAATATAAAGAACTGTTCCGAGATATACGCTGACAAGACCTGCAGCGATAATCTGATAAATAACATTCTGGCCGAACATACCTGTTAAATAGCCGAAAAGTTCTTTTTTCGTATAGGAATTAGCGGAAATTTTATGTGCTGTTTCACCCATAAATAAAACTCCTTTTCTGTTTCGTTAGTTAATATTTTAACAGATACAGAGTTTTAATACAAGAAATAATTATTTTATTGCTTAAAAGTTAATATTTTTCTCTTCCAAAAAAATGTATACAGGGGTCAGACCCCCGTATACATAAAAAAGAAAGCCGCAATATAAGCGCATTTAGCCCCGTATACAGGGGTCTGACCCCTGTATACGTTTAAAGGAGGAGATTGATTAAAGCGCAAAGGATGAAGCCGAAGGAAAGCGGAAGCAAAACCGATATTACTGTCCATTTGGCGCTTTTGGTTTCTTTGAATATTGTTAAAAGAGTTGTTGCGCAGGGAAAATGAAACAGCGAAAAAATGCAAACGCAAATTGCGGTTTTTGCACTCCAGCCGTTATTAACCAGAACTGCGCTGAGCTGGCTGAGGGAGGAATAATCGGAAAGCACTCCCGACGAAAGGTAGGTCATAAGCGCTATGGGCAAAACAATCTCATTTGCAGGAAAGCCGAGAATAAAGGCAAGCAGAATAACGCCGTCCATTCCCATAATTCTTCCAATGGGGTCGAGCGCTCCTGCCATATGATTCAGTATG
>CAMYWU010000013.1 GCA_947302895.1 uncultured Clostridia bacterium
TGTAAACGTGTTTTCAATTCCATTCTCAGTTATATTAAAAGCTCTGCCTTTGTTTTTTATGTAGTTAAAAAGCATTGCCAACGCTGTGTAAATATATAACGAACCAAAACTGTAAACTATAATTCCAATAATTATTCTGTATGCTGTTGGCATCGGTTCATCGTCCATTTTAATTTGGTTTTTTGCAAGCATTATCATAACCTTAACTATCGGATAAGATACCGCTAAGAATAATAGATTGAAAACTTTATATCGCCAGTTCAGTTTGTATTCAGGCATAGTATTCATCCTTTCCAATAAGCCACTTTCTCGGATTTTCATCAATGTATTGCAAATGATTTATATAATCCTCTTCATTGCGGATAATGTGGTCGTAATAGGAGCGTTGCCATATGTTTGAGCCGATTTGTTTATTTGTCATTCTTTTTAATGTTGACACATATGCTGCAATCTTGGAATTTGTAGGGGTCGGCGTCCCCGACGACCCTTCTAACCCGGTATCAATCCGTATAAGAATATGGAGATGATTGGGCATAATTACAAATCGTTCAGCTGTTAATTATTCCTTTATCGGACAAAATGATTCTTGGGACGTCGAGGACGCCGTCCCCTACATTTTCGTTTTTATCAGCGCATATCTTTCCCAATATGCATTTCATATCCTTAACGCAAATTGTTATAAAATAAGCACCGTTACTTGAATAATCAAAATTCTTTAATCTGTTATCTTTTCTGTTCATAACTCAAAATAACTAATATAAAGCTTATGCCTGATTTCAAATTCGTTTGGATATTCTTCAAGCATCTTTTTGTGCGCTTCGCTCCAGGCTTCAAAGGTTTTTTCGTCCATTGAAGCGAGAGTTCCTCGGCAGGCGCACATTCTGCCGTGCCAGCTGTCTCTTGTGAAGGGAAGGGAGCAGGCAAATTCCTTTGTAACTCTGCCGTCGAATAAGTCATCAAACATATCCCTTGAACCGCTTTTGCCCGGTGTCCAGTTTCGGTTATATTCCTTAATCAGCATATGGCTTTTATATGCGATTTCATCATCAAGAGTCCAGGTTAAATAAATCTTGATAAAAACACCGCCAGGCTTTAAAAGCCTTTGAATTTCGCTTTTGATTGCTTCCTTATCAAAATACCAGAAGCATTGAGCCGCAGTTATTGCATCAAAGCTATCCGTTTCAAGCCCCGTGTTTTCAGCAGGGCAGGAGAAATATGTTATATTCTGATTGTTTTCTTTTGCAAGCTTCTGAGCATATTTTATCTGCTCCTGCGAAATATCAACGCCAACTATTCTGGCATTTTCATTATACATATTCTTTGGCAAAACGCCCGTTCCGCACCCTATATCAAGCCACGAGGTTCCGTCTTTTGCAACGCCGAGCTTTTTTAGCTCGTCATAAAGCACGGGAGGATATATATCCCTGTATTTTGCATAGCTTTCAGAGGTTAAGCTCCAGTCAAAGCTCCTGCCTCTGTCGATTTTATCAACTTTCATCAGTATTCAACCTTAAGATTTTCTTCGGCTTCTGCGACTTTCAACATAATTGCGCATTCAATACGCTTTTTATGAAGCTCACAGCCGAATTCATAAATGCCGTTAACGCTGCCGGTTGTATGATATGCATTTGCAGCGCAGCCGCCCGAGCAATAGAGCTTTGCAAAGCAGTCTTTGCATTCCCTGTGGGAATAAACGTTGCAGCTTTTAAACTGCTCAAGAACCTCGGGATTAGTTACGCCCTCATAGATATTTCCGAGCTTGAAGCTGTCATCGCCAACAAACTGATGGCAGGGGAACAAATCGCCGCTGGGGGTTATTGCCATATACTCGGTTCCAACTCCGCAGCCGCTTACTCTTTTAACAATGCAGGGTCCGCCATCAAGGTCTATCATATAGTGATAGAAGGTAAAACCATCGCCCTTGCGGTATCTTCTGAGCATTTCGTTTGCAAGAATTTCATATTGCTCTTTAAGTATCGGCAAATCTTCTTGCTTTAAAGCATAGGGCTCATCAGGCGGGCAAACAACGGGTTCAACAGAAAGCTCCCTGAAGCCGAGGTCTGCCATATGGATTAAATCCTTTGAAAAATCGGTGTTGAAATGCGTGTATGTTCCTCGCATATAGTAGTTTTTCTGCTCTCTTGCGTCGGCGAATTTCTTGAATTTATCAATGATTAAATCATATGATCCCTTGCCGTTTGGAGTTTTGCGAAGGTTATCGTGCACCTCTTGTCTGCCGTCGAGCGATAGAACAACATTTCCCATTTCCCTGTTGCAAAAATCAATAACCTCATCATCAACCAGAACGCCGTTTGTTGTTAAGGTGAAGCGGAAGTTTTTGTTGTATTTCTTTTCAAGCTCACGTCCGTATTTAACAAGCTCCTTGCAAACCTCCCAGTTTAAAAGCGGTTCGCCGCCGAAAAAATCAAACTCAAGATTGCGCCTTGTTCCGCTGTTTTCAACAAGGAAATCAAGCGCCTTTTTGCCAATATCAAGGCTCATCAACCCCTTATCGCTGCCGCCGTATTCGCCTTTGCCTGCAAAGCAGTATTCGCAGTTGAGATTACAGCCGTGCGCAACGTGAAGGCAGATAGCTTTTATAACGCTCTGGCGCTTTTTAAATTCATCTGCAACGCCTTCAAAGGTGTCTTCTGCAAAGAGTCTGCCCTCAGCTTTGAGCGCTTCAATATCCTCGAAGCACTCTTCAATATCGCTTTCGGTAACATCCTCTTTATCACTGTATTTATCAAGTATGAAAGCCTTAATTTCATCCCTTGTTTTTTCTTCATACATTGAAATAATATCAAATGCAACCTCGTCAACGCTGTGAACACATCCGCTGTTCTGGTCGATTATGATATTATATCCGTTCATTTTATATGCGTGTATCATATATAAATCTCCAAACCTATTTGCCTCCCTTGTAAAGGGAGGTGGCTGCGAAGCAGACGGAGGGATGGTCGTTTATACATAGAATGTTTTACTGTAACGCATTCTGAATCTCAGATTTCATATCATCAGCTCATTCAGTTACTTCGTTCCCCACAGCGACTATCCCTCAGTCACTTCGTGACAGCTCCCTTTACAAGGGAGGCAAATCAGTTTCTCACTTCATTCAATCAATTTATATAGAAAATCGGCGGTTGAACCGCCGTAAATCCGGATTCTTATTTGCTTTGCTCACATTTCTGATTTGCAACTGAGCAAGAAGTTTTGCTTGCAGACTGGCAAGAGGTCTGGCACTCGCCGCAGCCGCCCTTCTTAGCTGACTCGCAAAGATTCTTTGAGCTTAAAGTTTTAATTCTTTTCATTGGTATCACTCCTATTTCAAATTTCGTGAATATTATAAATTAAACATCCTGTTTTGTCAATATCTTATCGGGGAATAAGTCGCTGTCCGAAACGATGTTAACGCCGCTTTTTTGAAGCTTTTCGATATAAGCCATTATTTCCCCGGAAATAACCTCTCCTGCAACGATAAGCGGAATATCGGGAGGGTATGCAAAAACGAATTCGTTTGCAACCATACCGATTGCATTTTTCGTTTTGGTTTCATCGCTGTTTTTATCAATTGAGATAATCTGCTCGTCAACGGGGCAGGGTGGCATTGAAAACGTCTCTGAGCCATCTTCTTTAAGTTTTGAGTCTGTTATCAGAAGTGCGTTATAAAGCTCGGCAAATGCGCCCTCGTCATCTGCAATGGTGCTGATTAATGTAACATAGCTTTTGCTTGCAGCCTCAACCTCAATATTAAAGCTGTACCTAAGCGTGTTTGCAAGCTCGCTGCCGCCGATATTTGCTTTGGAGGTTGAAACAATAATTCTGCTTTTATCATCGGTGTTAAGAACTTTCAGATTATTATATTCTGCATTGCTGTAAAACTCGTTTAAAAGAGCGCAGTAGTTTTCAATATCAGCTTTGCAGTTTTCGATATAATCAAGGCATTTTTCAACTGAGTTCATAAGAACATAGCTCGGCGAGCTTGTTTCAAATATATCGAGATACAGCTTAACAGCGCTGATATAATCCTTGTTATAAACATTGATAACCGCTGTCTGGGTTAGCGCTGGAAGCGTTTTGTGCAGACTTGAAACAACGATATCGCCCTTGGGATATTTCGGGAAATCTCCGAGGCCTAAATGAGCGCCGTGAGCCGCATCAATAATAAGGGGCAGGGGGGAGCTTATCTCGGAAATATAGCCCTCATATGTTGGCGAGGTTATAACAAGCGCTTTTGCATCGGGATGCTTTTCAACAGCCCTGTTGATAGTGGCTTGTTTAACCGCTTTATAAAACCCGTTTTCTTCATCAAATTCAGGCTCAATATAAATAACTCTAAGCCTTCTCAGCATACAGGCGTTATATACGCTTTTGTGGCAGTTTCGGGCAATTATGATTTTATCGCCCTCATCGCATATAGCAAATATCGCCGCAAGAATACCAACGGTTGAGCCGTTTACAAGCATAAAGGATTTATCAGCTTTATAGTGCGCAGTTAAGCGGTTTTCAATATCGAGCAAAACTCCGCTCGGGCTGTGAAGATTATCAAAGCCATCAATTTCGGTTATATCAATTTCACTGCCGATAATGCCAAATTCTTTTTTTCTCTTATGTCCCGGCATATGAAACGGATAGGAAGAAAGATTATTCAGTTTATAATTTAACTTCAAGCTTATCCCTCCTGAAAAGAACCGTATTAAGCATTATGTATCCTGCAAAAATCGGAAGCGCTTCTATTAAAGCGTTTTCCTTGAAGATAATCAGCATTAATAAGTCGGTTAAAAGAATTGCGGCTGTAAGGTATGTTAAAATTTTAAATAGTTTTGCCTTTTTATAGCAGAGTAAAAACAAAAGAAAAAGTGTAAAGCCCATTACAACCGAAAAGGTAAGTGAACCTGTGCAGTGTAAATAATAATCGGGCATTTTTTCGTATTTGAAATCAAAGGTAAGCGTTAATGCCAATCCGACTCCTGCAATAGCTAAAAGCGGAATATAAACCTTTGTTTTAAGATATCTTCTGTATGCCAATATTATTGAAAAAGCAAGCGATGCAAAGGTGAGAACTCCCCAGATAACAAATAAAGCCTTGTGCGTAATTCCGATTTCCGAAAGCGCTCCGCTGTTTTTATATGGAATACCGAAATGCATATACCATACTGTATAGATAAAAGAGCATATGCAAAGGATTAATGCAATAGTTTTTTTCATTTCATCACCGATAAGATTTTAACACATTGATTTGCTTTTATCAATGTGTTATTATATTTAAGTGAGGTGAAAAGCTATGAAATTGATATCATGGAATGTAAACGGGCTTCGTGCCTGCATAACAAAGGGCTTTAATGATTTCTTTAACGAAGCTGATGCGGATATATTCTGCCTTCAGGAAACGAAGCTGAACGACGGCCCTGCTGTTTTTGCTCCCGAGGGCTATTATGCATATTGGAACTATGCAGAGAAAAAGGGCTATTCGGGAACTGCGATTTTCACAAAAAAAGAGCCCCTTTCAGTAACCTATGGCATAGGCATTGAGGAGCACGATAAAGAGGGAAGGGTTATAACCCTTGAATACGAGGACTTTTATTTTATAACAGTTTATGTTCCAAATTCAAAGAGGGAGCTTTTAAGGCTTGATTACAGAATGGTATGGGAGGATGATTTCCTTAAATACATAAAGGCTCTTGATGAAAAGAAGCCCGTTATTTATTGCGGAGATTTGAATGTTGCGCATAAGGAAATAGACCTCAAAAATCCGAAAACAAATCATATGAATGCAGGCTTCACCGATCAGGAAAGAGAAAAAATCGGCATTGTTCTGGACAGCGGATTTACAGATACTTTCAGATATTTCTACCCCGAAAAAGAGAGCGTTTATTCGTGGTGGAGCTATATGTTCAAATCCCGTGAGAAAAATGCAGGGTGGAGAATAGACTATTTCATAACCTCAAAATCGCTTGATGATAAACTTGAGGATGCAAAAATTCTTACCGATATAATGGGCAGCGACCATTGCCCGATAGAACTTGATATAAACCTTTAAACCATACAAAAAAAGCTGACGGATTATTATTCCTTTCCGTCAGCTTTTTTCTTAGAAATTGATTATTCCTTCGCCGCCGTTAACCATCATAAATGCAGATGCGAAAACGAGGGAAACGATTGTCATTAATTTAATAAGTATGTTAATAGAAGGTCCTGAGGTATCCTTGAACGGATCGCCTACCGTGTCGCCAACAACAGCAGCCTTGTGCGCCTCGCTGCCCTTGCCGCCGTCCTTAAGGCTTTCTATGTATTTCTTAGCGTTATCCCAAGCACCGCCTGAGTTTGCCATAAATATTGCCATCATAACGCCGCTTACAAGTGAACCTGCAAGAAGTCCGCCAAGGCTTTCAACGCCGAGGAAGAAGCCAACTAAAATAGGAGTAACGATTGCCATAATTCCGGGAAGAATCATCTCACGAAGAGCAGCTCTCGTTGAAATTGCAACGCACCTT
The DNA here is from genome assembly GCA_947302895.1 of uncultured Clostridia bacterium. Classification (GTDB taxonomy): domain Bacteria; phylum Bacillota; class Clostridia; order Oscillospirales; family Acutalibacteraceae; genus Eubacterium_R. The sequence continues at coordinate 6,495 of CAMYWU010000013.1, forward strand.
TTATAGTCGGGTTTTTCTGTTCCTTCAAGTATGCCTGGTTTCTCTCTGAACTGGGAGCGAACCTCCTCAATCATCTTGTTTGCCGCCTTGCCAACGCTGCTCATTGTGAAAGCAGAGAAGAGGAAGGGAAGCATACCGCCGATGAATAAGCCAACAACAACCTTTGCATCAAGAATGCTCATACCGCTTGAATGAATACCCGAAGCCTGAGCATATGAAGCGAAAAGCGCAAGCGCTGTAAGCGCAGCCGAACCGATTGCAAAGCCTTTACCAATTGCAGCGGTTGTGTTGCCAACTGAATCAAGCTTATCGGTTATTTCTCTTACCTCGGGGTCAAGCTCGCTCATTTCAGCAATACCGCCTGCGTTATCTGCGATAGGACCGTATGCATCAACTGCAACGGTTGTTCCCGTTGTTGAAAGCATACCAACTGCTGCAAGCGCAATTCCGTATAAGCCGAAGCATTTATATGAGATAAGAATGCCGATGGAGATAAACAGAATCGGAAAAGCGGTTGAACGCATACCTGCGGAAAGACCGCTGATGATGTTCGTTGCAGTTCCTGTTTTTGAGGATTCTGCAATATCCTTAACCGTTTTATACTTTTCAGAGGTGTATACCTCTGTGATTTTGCCTATTAATGTTCCTACTGCAAGTCCTGCGAAAACGCACCAGAAACCGTTGAAGCCCTTAAGAATAACCTTGCTTAAAATCGCACCTGCAACAAGAACAATTCCCGTTGTAACATGTTCACCGATATTGAGCGCCTTCTGGGGATTTTCGCCCTTTGAGTTTGCAACAATAAAGGTTGAGAAAACGGATGCAAATATCCCAACTGCGCAAAGAATAAGCGGGAAGAGTGCTGCGTTCAGTCTCATATTAGGAACGAAAGAAGCAAAAGCAAGGGTTACTGCGGAAATGATTGAGCCAACATAGCTCTCGAATAAATCAGCGCCCATGCCTGCAACGTCGCCAACATTATCGCCAACGTTGTCTGCAATTGTTGCGGGGTTTCTCGGGTCGTCCTCGGGAATACCTGCCTCAACCTTACCAACAAGGTCTGCGCCAACGTCTGCGGCTTTTGTGTATATACCGCCGCCAACTCTTGCAAAAAGTGCAATAGAGGAAGCGCCGAGGCTGAAGCCTGTTAAAATGCTGAGCATTGTTGAATCATTTACAAGGTCGAGCGTTTTATAGAGAATTAAGAAGATAAGACTGATACCTATAACACCAAGACCAACAACACTAAGTCCCATAACAGCGCCGCCGCCGAAGGCGATTTTAAGCGCTGCGCCGAGCCCCTTTTTATTAGCAGCCTGAGCTGTGCGAACATTTGCCTTTGTTGCAACGCTCATTCCGAAATAACCTGCAAGGGTCGAGAAAAGTGCGCCTGCAATAAAGCAGCATGCTGTTGAAAAATTTATCAGAATGGCAATAAGCGCAAACAGGAATATTGAAAAAACAATAAGTATTCTGTATTCGGAGAAAAGGAATGCCTTGGCTCCTGATGCAATATTGCCCGAGATTTCTTTCATTCTTTCATTTCCTGCATCCTGTTTGTTGATAAACAGCGCAGTATACAGAGCAAAGGCGATTGCAACAATGCCTGAAACGATTGTAAGAATAAAAACAGGTGTCATAGTATCACTTCCTAAAGGTAAAATTATATAGCTAAAGCAGATTATTCTGCATTATCAGTAGGTGCATTGAGCTTGTTTTGCTCGTGAAGTCGGTTTGCACGGATGTCTGCAAGTTCAACAATCATTTCCTGCTGAAGCTGACCGTGGATAGGATAAAGGATGAAGGAAACTCCGTAAAATCCTCTTGCAAGAGCAGGAAGAATACAGAAGATTGCCCAGATACCTTTAAGCATACCGGGGTCGGTCTGAGGAATGGCGTTGCCAACAGAGTCCGTAAGGGGAACATAGTTAATCCAGGTTAAAACCATTCCCGAAAGCCAGCTTGTAACAGAAGTGGCAAGCTTTCCGAAATATCCCTGAACGGTTGTAACAAGCGCTTCGTGTCTCATTCCGTGCTTCCATTCCATCCAGTCGAGAGCCTCGGCGCTGAGAATTGTGTTTGCAACGCCGATAACCTTATTCGGAAGTCCGCATATGGTAAGACCGAAAATAACAAACGCAAGATTGAAAATCTTATTATCCTGGAAGGTCTGTCCGAACGGGTGATAACCGATTAGGAATAAGCCCATATATGCAAAGAAGCCGAAAAGACCTGCGCCAATTGCTGTTGCCCTTGCGCCAAACTTTTTAACAAGCTTTGCGGCAAAGGGAATCATAACGTAGTTCGGAATTCCAGTAAAGAGTCCGCAGATTGTCTGGTTTAAAAGAGAGCCCGTATTGTTGAGCCAGAAATAGGATTCGCTTGAGCCGCCAACCGATTTGAATGCATTGAAAAACTCTGCAAGGATAATCGAGAAAAGCGGACGGTTTGTAAAAATGTTTTTAATTGATTCAATAAACGAGGTTTCGTTCATTTCCTCACGGCTCATAAGGGGAACTCTTTCCCTCATATTAAAGAAACCGAATATTGCAAAGAACGCCGCAAGTATCAGCATAAAATATGCAAATCCGCTGTATACGCTCTTCATTGAAATTCTGCTGTCGAGCTTTGGAAGAAGGGTAACAAGAATAGGAACAAGCGAGGGAAGCCAGGTTCCGAAAAGCTCAAAGAATTTCGTTATTGTAATCAGGTTGTTTCTTTCGTTTGTGTTTGGAGTTATGTTGTAAATCATAAGTCCCCAAGCGCCGAAATAGCTCATACCCAAGCCGTAGATTATAATTGCGGCTCCGCACCATATGGTTTTTTGCCAGCTTGTATGAACAAAGCCGGGCGCCGTGAACATCATATATCCGCCTATAACCCAGAGGGGCAGGGGAATGATGAAAAACGGTCTGATTCTTCCCCAGCGGGTTCGGGTTCTGTCAATAATAAGACCTGAAATGGTATCATCAACTGCATCATAGATTGATGCAAAAAGGTTGATATTTGCATATATTGTTGAATTTATCTTAAGAAACTGAATTGCAAAAAACTCTTTGAATGCGCTGACGAACTGGCTTAAATTCTTCTGACCGAAGTTAACAAGAACATATGCCGCAATTTCCTTTGGCGTTCAATAGTTCTTTTTTGTATACGCAAGCTTATCGAGAACTTCAAGCTCTTCGGCAGTAACCTGATCGCTTACTATGGATTCAGCCAAAGCTTTTCCCTCATTTCATAATAATATAGTTAATATTAACTCTATATTATCATACGCAAAGGTCTAAATCAATAGTTTTTGTTCTAAAAAAACAAATCTTAATGTTGTTAACACTAATTCTTTGTTGATAGTTGACAATTTATAGAAAAGAGAATAAAATAGATTTCGTATAATGATTTGCAAAGGAGTGCTGTTTTATGGCAAGCACCTGTCCGAATTGCGGAAAAAAACTAAAGTGGTATAATGTTAAGGCTGAATGCTCCGAGTGCGGAGTAAGCATTCCCAATTTCAACTGGGAGGGCAGACTTGAAGAGGATGCCGAAATAATCGAGAAAAAATTCCGCTCGTTTTATAGAACAATGAATATGCTTGCATATTCAATCTGGGGAACAATCTTAAGAAGAGTAAGAATAATTCTTTCCTTCCTGCCGGCAATCGGCTTTCTTCTTCCCTGGGGATATCTTAAAAGCGATGCCGAGAGCGTTGGTCTTGATTTAGTCGGTTTGTTTATAAAAGGCAAATCGCTTATCGATATAATCGGCGATTTCTTTTCAAACAGCTCGCTTTATTTTACTAATATGGCGTATGAGGGCAATAGCGGAATATTAACCTATTCAATGCTTTCAATTCTGTTTATGCTGCTCAGCCTTGTTTTTATTGTTGTTGCGTTTTTCCTTATTCTCTTTACAACAAAGCATCCGAAAACAAAGGCTATGGTTGTTTTTGATGCTCTCAGTATTGCCTGTGCTATAGTAAGCGCAATAACCTTTGCTTTTGCTGTTAAAAGCACTGCAACACAGAGCGCTGTTAATTTCGGAAGCTTCTCGCTTTATAATGTAAGCGGTTCGGTTTTATGGGGCTTCTTTGTTGCGCTGGCGCTTTTAATCGGCGCGTTTGTTGCAAATCTTCTTGTTGCAAAGGCTCCTGCAAAGAGCAATGAAACTCTTGAAGAAGAGCGTCTTGCAAGAAAAGCCGAAAAGGAAGAAAAGGAACGCCTTGAGGATATAAAGAAGGAAAAGGCTCGTGAGGAAGCTGAGAAAAAGGCTGCCGAGGAGCAGGAAAGAGTTGTTGCCGAAGCAAAGGCAAAGCTTGAAGCAAAGAAAAATAAGAAAACAAAAAAGGATTAGTCTTTATGGCAAAGGATAAAAAAGTTAAAGTAAAAAAAGAAAAAAAGCCTAAAACAAAACAGCAAAAATGGGCAATAGGGCTTGGTATTGCTCTGCTTGCTCTGTTTGTTATAACTTTCGGCGCAAAGCTTGCAATAATGCCAAACAGCCCTCTTTACAGCAGTTATGCGCTTGCAATAATGCCGAAGTCCGTTGAAACAACCTTTGATGAAAAAGAGCTTGTTCTTTATGTTGAAAAGAATAAGGATTACGACAGAACAAAGGAACAGCCGCTTGAAGCCTTCAGAGTTTACTATTATGAAAACAATGATGCTTCGGGTGAAAAGATTTATCTTGAAAACGGAACATCGCTTAAGGGCGAGAAAAATGAATCAAATCTTATGGTTCTTCAATTTCTTGCAAATGCAACAATTACGGACGGGATTATCAGAAAAGTAATTAACAGAATTCTTTTGGTTCTTTGCTTATTGTTAATACCATATTTCATCTTTGTATGGTACATCATCTGGTCGATAAGATATGATAAGAAAAAAGAATTAAAACAGGAATAATCTTGAAGCTCTGCCAAAGAAACGGCAGAGCTTTTGTATTACAGGAATAAAAATTCCTGAAGCAATAAGAATATAGGATATGAAAAGCGCATTGTTAAGCGGTATAAAGAATATAATGAATATCGCAATTCTCAGTGCGCTATAAGCTATATCCAAAATGCAAAACCAATTTGTGAGCTTGCTTTTCAGATTCATTAAAGAGCAGAAAAATGCAGTTGCAAAAACAGGAATCAGGTTTATTGAAGAATATAAAAGCAGATAGCTGAAAACACCTCCCGAAAAAAGCTGCGAAAGTTCGCTTTTTAAAAACATAATAAGAATAAAAAGCCCGAAACAACACGAAAGATATACTGTTTTCGGCGCTGATTTTTTCTTTTTTATCAGTATTATCAAGGCTTTAAATGTGCATAACACAAATAAGCAAATCAGAAGAAATAAAGCGCATATTGCTTTAAGATTTTTGCAAAGCATATCAAAAAGATAATCGTTTTTAGAGGAAAGAATAATATCGGAGCATATCCTTGAATCGCATTTATCAATGGGGGATAAATAAAGAAAAAGCTCGCTGTTTTCCCTAATATCGCTGATATCGACAATATGTATTTCTTTTCCGTATCCCGAAAACTTCTTGCCTGTATTATCAAAGATTATTTTACCATTTGTGTATAGCATAAAGCGAAGATTATCGGTTTTGATAATCAGTTTTGTTTGATATGCGGGAAGTTTATTCAGCGAGGTGTGATAGGTGGCGCTTGCTTCAATAGATTTAAAGCAAACCGATTTTTTGCGATTGTATTTATCAGTCCATTTATTCAAAACGAGATGTGAGGAAGCAGGGGAAACATCCTTTTTTTGAGCTGTATTTGCCAAGGATAAAATGAAAAATAAGCCGATTAATGCCAGACAGATTAAGCATAAAACAGCCTTTGGACTTTTAAATATATCTTTAATCTTAACCACCTCCGTAATACTATGCAAAAATAAAGCTCTTTATCACATTTGTCGAAATTAAGCATAATATGTAGTGTGCGCTAATGACGCACAAAATAATACGGAGGTTATCATATGACGATTTACAGCGCCAGAAGATGTGTTGATAATTTACCGTGTTGCTGCGAAGATTCAAGACCGATTATGCCGATGCCGCCGATTCCAAATGTTCCTACAAGTGCTTTTGCAGATTATTATGCGTTAGCGCCAACTGATAATGCAACACCGATTGCAGCTGGCTCAGCGGTTGCTTTCCCAAGAGGAAGCGCATCTGATTTCAGGGCTATTACAAGAGTGAGCGATTCAAGTTTCAATCTTGTTAAGCCCGGAGCATATCTTGTTATGTTTAATGTAAACACAGAGGATGCCGATCAGCTTGTTTTATCCCTTAACTCAACGGAGCTTGCCTACACTCTTACAGGCATCGAAACAGCAGGAACTCAGATAAACGGTATTGCCGTTGTTACGGTAACTCAACCAAATTCAACCCTTAGCGTAATCAATCCTTCAAGCAGCACAAGCGAGGTTGTTATAACCCAGAATGCAGGCGGAACATCGCCTTCTTCATCACATCTTGTTATTGTTAAACTGGCGTAAAAAAACAGGAGGACTTTCCTCCTGTACATATGATAATTTCAGTGGGTAACGGGTAATTTTGCTTAATTATGTATGTAATCAGAGCAATGCGACCTTAAACTCGCAACTCAAAACGCACAACTCGCAACGAAAAATGAACCCTGAACATTTCTGTTCAGGGTTTGTTTTTTATGCCTCTATTTCAATTCCTTTTTCTTTTCTTTGCTCGGCAAGCTCTTTTTCCATCTTTTCCTTGGTTTCTCCCGTAAGGTTATAGAAAATCATAGGAATTGTGCAGATTGCAAGAGAGATTGCGGGAATAAGCGAAATAATAGAGAACATTCCTTTTCTTATAGTCGGATCCGTGTTAAGCGGATTTGCGGTTACGTTTGCGGAAATTGATGCAACGTCAAGCTTAACAACCATATACATAACGATGATTGCAGAGGTCGCAATTGCGTTGCCGAATTTGGTAACAAAGCTCTGGATTGCGCTTCCGAGTCCCGTTAAGCGAACTCCCGTTTTCCATTCCATAAAGTCAAGGCAGTCGCCCGTCATTGCAAATGCGCAAACATTGATTGTTCCACAGGGGATTGTTGAGAAGAAAATGCACGCAACGCAAGCCCAGAAGTGATTATAGCCGATAAACCACATTGCAAGCGAGGAAGCAGAGCCGATAAGCGAAGAAACAATAATAATCTGCTTATATGAAAACTTCTTGATTAGCGGAGTTGTTAAAACCATTGCGCCGAACATACCTGCAGCGCTTGCAAGTGCAAGGCAGAGCGAAACCTTTGATAAGTTGCCCTGAAGCGCTTCTTCGAGCGCAGCACCCTCTAATGTTTTAATTTTCTCTTTATCGCCGATAAAGAAGGAATATCTTGCAACATGAACCGCACCTGCCTGGAAAAGATATCTCGCTGCCGAAAGAATTCCCATAAGGGCTGTAAGCATAAGGGGCTTGCAGGAGAAAACAAGCTTAAGCGAATTCGGCGTGTTTTTATCCTTTTTCGGCGGAGGGGGAAGTTTAACTCTTTCCTTGGTTTTAAAGTAAGAAATAACAAGAAGAAGAGTTCCTATAATTGCACAGATTAATGAAATAATTGTGTATTTTCTCTGCTCGAGCGCCGATCCCGATAATGCAAAGTGAGCAGCAAGAATAGGTCCAAGCAGCATAAACAGCGCCTGAGGTATTGCAGCTCCAACGCCGTTAACCGTTCTTCCGAGTGAAATAATCGAACCTCTTTCACTTGCATTGGGAGTCAGCGCATTCGGAAGACTCCAGAAAGGAACGTCGCAAGCAGTATAGGTCATACCCCATGCAACATACGTAATCGTTGCATAAACCATCAGTTTTGCAGGGGAGTTAAGGTTTGGCGCATTGAATAATAACAGTGTTAATATTGCAATCGGAAGGGGAGTGTAAAGAAGATATGACTTTATCTTTCCTTTTTTCGGATTTGCATGGTCAACAATATATCCCATAATCGGGTCGTTTATTGCGTCCCATATTCTTGCAAAAAACATTAACAGCAACACAAAAAGCGGCGATAGTGCCAAAACGTTCAGATAATAGTCTGATATGTATGAACTCATTATTCCATATACCATTCCCTGGCCGCAGGCTGCAATACAATATGCAATCCATTCCTTGGTCGGAACATACTTTTTGTTTTCCATAAAGATATTCTCCTTAAATTGTTCTATCACTAAAATAACATATTTTTATGGATTAAGTCAATCAAATATGCTATAATTGTTTCAATCTATGTTTTAAGGAGGGGAAAGGTGTGAAAAAACGCTTGCTTTCATTAGTGCTTGTTTTTGCCATTGCGATTTCGCTTTGTGCTTTTTTTGCCTGCTCTCATAATAAAACAGTCAGTGAAACACCCTTTGCATCAAAGCTTGTAAGCATTTACCAAAAGCATGGTGAAAGCAGTAATTCAAGCAGACTTCTTCTTTTAAACTACAGCTCTGAT
>CAMYWU010000014.1 GCA_947302895.1 uncultured Clostridia bacterium
GAACGTGAATTTTTATTTGAACCGAGCTGTTTTCTGTCGTCATTGTTTGAGGTCAGGTCGTTATATTCGGAATAATGATGATATTCCTTAACATTACGGCTTGCATACTCCTCAGCCGATGTGTATCTAACCTTTTTGTATTCCCTGTTGTATTCGTCGTAGGATGGATGTTGACCGCCTGAAAGGATATTACGCGCTGGCCACGCGCCGTATTCTTTTGCTATCATGGCGTTGCCTCCAGATTAATTATTCTTCCACGCCCGGTGCGCCAAGCTGAACTCCGTTCTCATCAAACATATTTTTAACTTCTTTGTAAAGGGCACGTTCAACGTCGTATTTATTTGCCTCATTACAACCTGCGATGAAGAGAAGCATCTGAACACCCTTCTTGGTGATTTCGCAAAGGCCAAGATAAATGGGCTCTGCTTCCATCTTGTCGCATCTGCTCTTAATAGCTGCGGGGTCAAAGTGCTGATTAATAACCTCTTCAACATGCTCAAGTGATTCCTGAGGTGCAATCGGGAAGGTGAGAGCAGCGCAGGAGGTACGGTCTGTGAGGTTAACAACCGAACCGATAGAGGAGTTACGCATTGTGAGAATATCACCGCCGACATCAGCAAACTTTGTTGAACGGATACCGATTGAAACAACTGTTCCACGGAAGCCATCGATAACAACGATATCATTAACATCAAAGATTTGCTCGGCAATGATGAAAATACCTGCAACGATATCTTCAATAAGCGAGGTAACGCCGAGACCAAGAATTAAGCTTAAGATACCGAGACCTGCAACAAGCTCTGTTGTGTTAACGCCGAGAGCGCCGAGAATAAGGAATACGAGAACTAAAACTGCAACATATTTAACTGTGTTACCGATGAGCTCAATAACTGCAACGCCGATTTTCTGGGTAATCTTCTTGTTGTTTACCATTCTGCCGATGAAGAAACGAAGAACAAAGCTAATCGATAAAGTCAGAATGGCAAGAGAGATAACTCTTATAATCTGGTTTGGATTCTTAGCCCCTGAAAACGGGTCAAGGCTCTGCATAAACCAGCCTTCTTTTTCCATAAAGAATCTGCCGAAGATAAGAAGCACATAATAAGCAATTGCTATAAGAGCTGCAATTGTTCTTGAAATGATTGTGCCGGGAGAAAGCTTTTTCTGCTTCTTTTCCTCTTCCCTTTTTTTCTTGTTAGCTTCGAGGCGTTCAATATCCTCTTTTGTGATTTTTGCCTGATTGTGTTCAGCCATTTTTATATCCTCCTTAAATTATGATACCGTTATCGGCATTGTTAATGTGTTTTCTACTCCGTCGGTCCAGGTTACCGTCATCTTGTACCTGCCCTTGGGAACGTTTGCAAAACCTATCTTATTAAGTGATACGTTTTCAAGAGTGTAAACTCCTTCGCCGCCCATTCCAACAAGGGAAACATTAACGTTGCCCCCGAACGAGCCGAGCACTACATTGCTGTCGAGCGTGTAATACGGAGTGTAGCCTATGGCAAAGGTTGAGAAGCTTGTTGAATAGATATAAACAAAACCGTTTTTCTTATCAATTCTGAAGGTGCCGTCTTCCCCGCTGTCGCTCTCTTTGAGCTTTTTAACCTTTGAGCCGTCGCAGTAGTATGCTGCAAGGTCTTTCCTGTTAATTTTCTCATAGGGAACGGCAATTTCAAGAACATTTCTTGAATTCTTCAAAACGGTTATTTTTGAATCAACGGTTTTTTCGAGCTGAACGTCAAAGAACATAAACGTTGTGTTTACGCTGAGGTCTGTGAAGGCTTTTGAATTATTAGCCGTTTCAACTGTTTTAGCTTCAACCGTCATCTTAAGAGAAAGGTTTTGCTCGTCTTTAAGACCGTCTGCGATTCTTATTGCTTTTGCCTCTTCGTTAAGACCGCCGACAACAACATCAAAGCCCTCTGTATCTGAATTGATGTCAACCACTGACTCCGTGTTTCCGCCGAGCATTGAAATATCCTGCTTCTTGGTTTTGAATAGCTCAACTGCGGTTGTTTCGCTCTTGCCGTTATATGTTGTAACAATGTTATAAAAACCTGCGGGAACAATGAACTGATATTTGCCGTCGGTTGCTGTTATTTCATAATCAACCTTATTGCTGCCCTTCATAAGAGTTATTGTTGCGTCCTCAATCGGAGTTTTGCCGTCCTTCTGATAGAGAACACCGCTGAGGGTTACCCAATCCTCTTCTGCAATAACAACCTTAATGCACTGAGGTGCAATGTCGAAATGGTTTTTATCCGCAGCAACTCTGTACCAGACATAGTAGCTGCCCGTTTTCTTGGCAGTCGGGATTGAGGTTTTGAAACTGCTTTCATCGGGAGCGCTCTTCGGATTTTCGCCGATAGCATAGAAAAGCGTTCCTCCGTCAACCTTGCCCGCCTTAACAAGCTTAAGCTTTGAGCCGTTATATATCGGGTTTGCTGTTGCAGGTGCAGTTGTTATAACTGCGTCAACAGTATTTACCGTAACATATCCGTCTGTAACCTCAAAGGTAACCGTTGCAAAGTTTGAATTTGTGTTTGCAAACTGCTCAGGTGCAAGTCCCATATTTGTTGTTCCTGCATTTGTTCTTGAAGCAGTTGCATCACCCGAGAAGGTGAAATCCTTTGAAACATCATAAAGGCTTGTGTTTGCATTTGCAACGTAGCCTGTTATTGTGTGCTCAGTTCCGTCATAATCAACCGTGCTGTTGTTTCCGACAATCGTAACCGTTGCATTGATTTTGTTAATCTTAACAGTTTCAACGCCGATAACGGTGATATAGTTCTTTCTGCTTACCTCATAGTAAACGTTATATTCACCTGCGTTTGTGTATGTCGGGTTCGTGGTCGAATTAATGCTTTCAATGCTTGTTCCGTATTTAACGGTTGCACCCTCGGGTTTGGTTACTGTGATGCTGTGAGCATTTCCGTCGTAATTAACTGTGCAGCCCGCTGCCGAAACCTCGTCATTCATTGACTTTTCGTCAATTGTGAATTCTGCAGAAGCTGTAGCCTCGCCAAGCGTTATGCTTGCGGTGTAGGTGCCCGCGTCGGTGTTGCCCGAATACTGAATTGTCGGAACGGAAAGTCCGTTATCCGTGGTCCAGTCATCGCTCTTTTTCAGCGTAGCCGTTACTGCGCTGCCGTCGTAGGTCTTGCCCTGGGCGCTGATTTGGATAGTTTGCTTCTCCAACGGGCAAACGCCTGATTCATAACCGGAGCAGGTGGCGGTAATGGTGTCACCGTCAGCCGCATAGCTCCAGCTGTGCGTATGCGGAGGACCGATGCAAACCTCGCCGTTTCTCATAGCCTGCACTTCATATCCTACCGCGTCAGCGGTGAAGTAGTCGCCGGGCTTTTTGCCGTTCATATAGGTCGGCCATCCGCTGGTAACCACTGCTGTGGTGTTGGAGGATTTAATGCCGACAGAAGCCGTGCTGTCAAGCTCGCCGATTATTGTTACAACAGCGCCTGCGGCAACATTTACATTGTTTGCCGCGTTGCTTGTTGTTTTGTTATCGGTGATTTGCGGATTGCCGGAAAGTTTCATTGTTGCTGCTCTTGAAACATGAATTCCGCCTCCGTTTTTAGCGGTGATATTATTGACGATAGAACCGCCGCAGACATCAACAACGCAAGTGTTGCCTTCGGGCATATAGATTGCGCCGCCCCATGCGCCGGCTTTGTTGTGGTGGATGGAACCGCCGCTGATATAAAGTTCGGAAGGTCTGCCGCAGAAGACTGCGCCTCCGCCTCCGCCTGTATAGTTATAGGCAATGCTGCCGCTGTTAATGTGAACCGTGCTGTTTGCATTCGTGCAGATAGCTCCGCCGTTTCCGCCGGTGTTGCCGATGATGTTACCGCCGTTAATGTTGAGCGTGCCGCTAACAACAAATGCGCCGCCGCTGCCGGTTGTGTTACCGCCGGTGATGTAACCGCCATTTACGGCAACCGTTCCGTTTGATTCATCAAGTGTTGCAAGCGAATTGCTGTTTACAGTGAAGTTATGCGTTGTCTCTGTATGTGAGTCAATCAGATTCATCGTTGCGTCGCTGCCAACATCAAATACTCTTGCGTTGCCTGTCATTTTGATACCGTGACCGCCCAGGTCAAGCGTATGCTCGCCCGACGGAACATTGATTGTGCTTGAGGTTGTTACATCTTTCAGCAGCTTGAGCGTGCTGTCGTCTGCCCAGGCATTTACGGCGTCTTCAAATGAAGTATAGATTTCTTCATCATCGCCCTTAACAACGCTTGCAACGAAATTGCCGATTGCCGCTTCGCCTTTCACTAAAGCAACGATATAATCGCTGTTATCGCTCGTTAAATAGTTTGCAGGGCTCTTGCCGCTCATATGGGTATCCCAGCCACTTGTGAACACGCCCGTGCCGTTGTTCATCTTTATGCCGATTTTTGCGTCATTGTTAAGTGTACCTACAGCGATTGTATAGCCGTTTCCAAGCTCAATGTTGCTTACGCCCTTGCTTGTCAGGTTGTTTTCAATAACGGTGCTGCCCGAAACCTCTGTTCCCGTGGTTGTCATCCAGATTCCCGCTCCGGGACCGTTTTCAGCGTAGTTGCCGCTGATTTCACAATCTTTCAAAATTACCGGGATTGTTCCTCCGACATGAATACCTCCGCCGTCTGCGCTAACGACATTATTTATGATTTTACCACCAAGGATTTCGCAGCCGGCGCCTTGCAGACGAGTTGCACCACCGCATTGTCCGGCATTATTCTGAATTGAACCGCCGTACATTTTGAATGTACCTGATTCTATTGTAGAGAATCCTCCGCCGTGCGTAGTGCCATACTGACCGTTTCCGATAACAGTACCGCCGTACATTTCTACAGCGCCACTGATATAAAATGCACCGCCCCTACTCCAGTTGTTTACGCGTGTTCCTTTACCACCTGTGATATAGCCGCCTGTAAAGGTTTCGTATCCGCTTGTCAGAGAATCGTTAACCGTTGCAAATCCTGCGCCGTTGGATTTTTTGTTGGAAACAGAAAATCTGTGTTCGGTTTCAGTATCGCAATCATAAATTTTAAGCGTTGCCCCCGTGCTTACGGTCATAACGCTGCTGTTGCCAGTCATCTTGATTCCGTGACCGTTAAGGCAAAGGTTAGTTGTGCCGCTCGGAACATTCCATGTGCTTGAAATAGTAACATCCTTATCAAGGAAATAGTTACCTGCCGAGCTTGGCAGTGAGTTGGTGCTGTCCCATTTTGTGAAGGTGATATCGTCGTGGTCGGAGTGGCTTACCGGTGCGGGTCCGCCGAATGCAATATCAGCCAATGTGCAGGTTGCAGTCGGATTGGAAAACGGTACGTCGTGGCCGCTTCTTCCTGCGCCTGCAAGCGCGGTGATTGTGAACTGATAATATTGATAAGCCGTTGTGTTATTAAACGAATAAACATTTTGCTTATAACCCTCGGAAGCATCAATCGTTTCGTTAGCAACCAAAACGGTGCTGCAGGAATCAGCGCTGTTACCCGCCTTCAAATTCCATCCCGCAGGATTACGGTGCGCATAATTCGCTTTAAAGGTATCTGCACCCGCAACTATTTTGAAATGGTCAATAACAACGGGCTGGCTCATATGAACAGTTACCATAATTTCTTTGCCGTTGCCGCTCAGATTCTGATAGTTTACCTCAGGGTCAGCAGTGGAAACATAAAATATGGTGCCGGTGTTATTATCAACCAAACAATCAAAACCTCTGTTGGATTTGCCGTCGGTGTACATTTTGTCTTCACCGAAAAGGATGTGCTTGTCGATAGTAACATCGTTTTTTGTATACCACATTTCCGGCTCTGTGTCTGCCATTACATATATGGGTGCTGTATTAACAAGCATCAGCAATGCCATAAAGCAGGCAATAGCAGCCTTTATTTTAACCTTTTTCATAGTTTACTCCTTTATAAATGCGAAATAGTTAAAAATCAAAATTCTGAAAAATGCTTAATTCTAACTCGAGTATGCCAAATGTGAACAAATTGTTAAATAGCTATATAAATGTTTTTAATATTATATTTAACAAATATTCCCTGCCGATTTTGTTTGGTTTTCACAAATCGGCAGTGAAAATTTGACATTTCTGTGATTTTTATCAGGTGTTAAAGGGCTTGTTTCTTTCTTCGCAAATCTGAGTGAAATTTTCCCAATCAATTCTTTCGCTGCGGAAATAGAATTCATTATCCTGTTCTTCAATTTCCCTGACAACCCTGCAGGGAGTTCCCATTGCAAGAACGCCGTCGGGAATATCGCGGGTAACAACGCTTCCTGCGCCGATAACGGTGTTCTTTCCGATTGTAACGCCCGGAAGGATTATTGAGCCTGCGCCAATCCAGGTGTTATCGCCGATGTGAATCTCTTTTGCAAAAGCAATAGCCGCTTTTCTGAGCTCGGGTTCAAGAGAATGGCTGGAGGTTGTAACAACAACATTCGGTCCGAATAAAACACGGTTGCCGACATAGATATGAGCGTCATCGCACATAGTTAAATTATAGTTGCCGTAAACGCCTTTGCCGAAATGAACATGGTGACCGCCCCAGTTTGAGCGAAACGGCAGTTCAAGATAACAGCCGTCGCCGCATTCGGCAAAAACCTCTTTCATATACGCTTCCTTTTCAGCACGCTGTGAGGGTCTGAGCTGATTGAACTCCCACATTTTTTCAACATACTGTTTTTGCTGTGCCGCTATTTCTTCATCGTATGTATCGTAGAGCATTCCCTGCTCCATTCTTTCCTTTTGCGTCATTTGTCCTACTGCCTTGTGGATTTAAAAAATAACCGGATTTTTGTTTAGATATATTAATACAAAATAACAATACACCCCTATGTACAACAAAAGTACAACAAATAATAATAAAATTTCAAAAAAATTAAAATATTTATAGAATATTTCAGCATTTTTTACTGCTGAGCAAAAAAAGAAGGGCACAAAGCCCTTCCTGTAAAAAACAATTATTCAATATTTTCCGTGAGTTTTGCTTCCGAAAAAGCCGCCCAGGGATATGAATTCATATACTGACCACGATAGGAATTAATCGCCTGAGAATCGCCCTCAAAGAAGCGAAACATATCGCAGTCTATTTTTTCGGGAACAATTCTGTATAATCCCCTCCGGCGCTCAACAATATCCGAAACGCCGTATTTATCAAGCGTATCAAGCATTGAATTAATTAGGATTGAAAGATATTTCTGTTTTGACCTATCGTATATTTCATCCTCAAACAGGGCTGCAAAAATCGCCTTTGTTGTTACGCTGCCGCCCTGGTTATCAATAAGAAAAGCAAGAATTTCCTTTGCTTTCAGGCGTGGAAAAACAACCGCTTCCCCGTCAACAAATAAATCAAATTCGCCAAAGGTACGGGCAACAATATGCGCCGAAAAAACCTGCTGCGGCTTTTGCGACATTGCATAATTGACTTCCTCTTCAAGCTCATTCCTATCAATTGGCTTTAAAAGATAGCCCGAGGCGTGGAGCTTGAAGGCATCCGCCGCATACTGCGAATAGCCTGTTAAAAAGATAATCGATGTATCGGGGGAAATCTCCTTTATTCTCGCCGCAAGCGTTAAGCCGTTCATATCGGGCATATCAATATCAAGCAGGGCAATATCAAAAGCCTGAGAAGCTGCGCCCTCAATTGCGGCACTCGCTCTGCCGTATGAAAAAACCTGAGGCTTTTGCTTTAGCTCCCTGCAAAGATGAACGGTATGATTTAAAACAACCGCTTCATCGTCCACACACATTATTTTCATATATTCTCTCCTGCTCCGTCAGGAATAAACAAGCTGACTGAGGTTCCTTTTCCTATAGCGCTTTGAACCTCCATCCATCCGCCGCACATAGTTTCAATTCTCTCTTTAACATTTGTTAAGCCGATATGCGTTCCCGTTTTTTTAATTGCTTCAACATCAAAACCAACACCGTTATCCTCAACCTTTATTATAACTCCGCCGTCCGTTTTATCGGCAAAAACCTTTACAATTCCCTGCTCACGGTTGCGAACGCCGTGGCGAATTGCATTTTCAACAAGGGGCTGAACGCTAAGCGCAGGAAGCTTAAAATTATCGTATTCAATATCATAATTAACGCTGATATTCGGAAAGCGCACCTGCTCGATATCCGAATAAACCTTTGTATGCTGCAATTCCTTATCAAAGGGGATAAGCTCGGGCTGTTCAAGCGAATCGAGATTCTGTCGCAGATATTTGCCGAATTTTCCCGTTATTTCGGAAGCCTCTTCGGGATTTGTTAAGCAAAGCGCCTGAATTGTTGAAAGCGTGTTATATAAGAAATGGGGCTGAATCTGCGACATCATTATTTTAATACGCTGTTCCGCCATCAGGTCTTTTCTGTGTTTTTCTTCATATTCAACGTGCAGCCATATGAAATAATACAGCGAACAGCTGACAATCGCAAGTGTTATATATGAAACAGGGTAATTAAAATACAGCGGAGATATATCAAGAGCAGTTGCAGCAACTAGTATTCCGATAATAAACAGCGCCGCCCACCACAGTTTTTTCTTAAAGCGGTGTTCAAGAATCGTGCAATAAACAAGATATGCTATAAGAATTGCACTTATAATAAATGCTGTGTATCCAAGTACACCTCGTTTAAATACGTGGTTTTGGTCATAATAAAATACAAGATGACTGCCTGCAATTGAATCCACTATATGAATCGCCGCATTGATACCGACAAGAATTGACGCCAAAATATGCTTTTTGTTGATTGCAACAAAATAACAGAAAAGCAAAATAATAATCGGGCGTATACTGTAGCCGACGCCGCCGCTAATATACCTCATTTCATTATAAACACCCTTGGTTGAAAGGGTATAATCAACAACATTCTGTGCAACAAGAATTGTGTCGCACAAAATAATTTCGATCATTATTATTTTCTGCTTCTTTGACGAATGCTTGTCATTGAACATAAAAAACACAATTCCAAGCAGCTGAAGCAATATAGGAAGCAGAATAATATATTCTCTGACAATTTCTCTCATAACACATTCCTCATTCAATCACATTTTTCTGCAACTGAAATATATTTTCGATTTGAAGGGAGGGCGCAAACCCTCCCGTATCACAGTTTAATATCCATTGCCATTTTAAGAACATTCATAGCGCAGCGCTGCATTTCGCCGAGGGTTATTCCGTATGGCTTGCCAAGGGAGGCAAGCAAGGTTCCGTCGGACTTTCGTGTGTAGTTGGTTTCTCCGGGCGGCATATACGGTGCGCCGGGCATAAAGAGGTCAACCTGCGCACGAACACGGTATGCCTGGTCACGAAGAATCGGAAATTCGGGACTCTTTGATTTTTGAATCCACCAATCCGTCATAACGTTGCCCTCATATCCCCATTCGTTTCTGAGAATCGTTGTGAACAAATCATAGTTATAATGCCCCCATACGCCGTTTATCTTATTATATGAGGTCATAATATTCATCGGCTTTGCTTCCTTTATACAAATTTCAAAGCCCTTGAGATATATCTCTCTGAGAGCTCTTTCCGAAAGCCTTGAATCGTTTTTTGTTCTTTTGAATTCCTGATTGTTGCACGCAAAATGCTTAGGGCAGGCTGAAAGTCCGCCGCTCTGAATTCCCTTAACATATGCCGCAGCCATCTTTCCGCTTACATACGGGTCTTCGCTGAAATATTCAAAGTTTCTTCCGCAAAGCGGATTTCTGTGGATATTAAGTCCGGGAGCAAGAAGAATATCCGAGCCCCTGTTTTCCATCTCCTTTGCAAGCTCTGTGCAAAGCGCTTCAACAAGCTCCGTATTAAAGGTGCAAGCAAGAAGGGTTGCGCACGGAATTAAAGAGCAGTTGCTTTTGAGCTTAATTCCCGAAGGACCGTCGGTTGTTGTTATAACGGGAACGCCCTTTTCTCTCAGGGATTCAAGAACGCCTGCGCAAATGCCCGTATTGCCCGGTGCGCCAAGCGGATTATCGGTTATATAATCGCCCCTTGTTATGGCTTCAAGCTCATCAAGACTTAGCTGAGCAACAAATTCCTGCATTGTAATTCTGCCCTCTTTAACATCAACAAGCTTATAGCCGACATCACCGACAGGCTCAATATCCTCGGGCATATTATTAAGTATTCTTGTTGCCATATCATATTTCTGCTTGGCAACAGCTTTTTTCTTTAAAACGGGCTTTCCGTCAACAAGCTCTGCATGGTAAACCTCAAAATGCTCCTGCGGAGCAGAAGCCTGCTTATGCTGGGAATAAACAAAGTCCTCTTCCTGATAGAAATTGAATACCTCTTCGTTATTCCTTGAATCCTTTCCAAGATGGAATTTATAATCTCCTTTTTCAACAACATAGCAGCCTGCATGGTTGGTTGAACCGCAATCGTCATATGAGCAAAGCTGATAGAAATCAACAAAAAGCTCAAGCTCCTGAGCCTCGCCTGCTGCAAGCTCCTTTGTTTTTGCAAATGCCGCAAGCTCCCTTGCAGGATTGCCGAGTCTGCCCATGGGCTTTTCGAGATAGAGCTGAACAACCTCTTTACCCGAATGATTGCCGATATTTGTAACCTTCACCTTAAACTCAAAGCCGTTATCAACAGCCTTTGCCTTAACGCATTCCATTTTGAAATCGGTATAACCAAGACCGAAGCCGAAGGGATAAAGAACGCTGTTTTTATCAAAGCTTTCAAAATATCTGTAGCCTACAAAAATATCCTCTTCATAGTTATTGAAGGCTTTTGAGCCGTAGTTTTCAGAGGAGGGATAGTCAAAATAGCTTCTTGCAATGGTATCGGTCATTCTGCCGCACGGCGAAACCTTACCGCAAAGCAAATCACAAATTGCGTTGCCGCTTTCCATTCCGCCCTGCCAAACGCAGAGAATAGCGCTGATTTTATCGCCGAAGCTTTCAACCCACGCCATATCCATAATAATTCCGATATTGAGCAAAACAACAACGTTTTCAAAATGCTCGGTTATGAGACCGAGGTTTTCAAGCTCGCTGTCGGTAAGATAGTAGCTGCCCTTATTCAGCTCGCAATCCCTGTCTTCACCCGAGCCCCTGCCTATAACAAAAACGGCAACGTCGCTCTTTTTGCCTGCGTTTTTAACAAGCTCAGCATCAAGAGGCATATCCTCGTGGTAAAAAGGCCAGGTTCCCCAGGCATGCTCTTTTTCAAGCGGGTTTTCCCTGCAAAAAATATCGTATTCAAAAGCAAGCTCTTCATTAACGGTAAAATCGCCGCACTTTCTTGCAGCGGCAAGAAGGCTTGCTTTCCGGTTACAGCTAACGTCTCCGCCCGAGCCGTAGCCAACATAGAACCAATCCTTCTGAAGTCTTGAAAAGAAAGAAACACGGCTTCCCTTTTTCAGCGGAAGCACGCCGTTATTTTTCAGAAGCACAGCGCCCTCGGCAGCCGCCTGTCTTGAAAGCGCAACTATTTTTTCATCAAGTTTTTCATCGGAAATATTGTTCTTATTCTGCTTCTGAGCAAGCAATCCCGCTGAAGTTACCACCCTGTTGATTCCCCCTTTAATTCTATCTTTTACGCTCATAAAAAAGCCCTTCCCTTCTTATACGCATTTATGAAAATTATTATATCATTGATAAACTCTTTGTGCAATATCTTTATTAAGACATATTTCGCATTAAACATTCGATATTATATGAAGGAAATTTAAAAAAGCGGATGATAAAATGGAAGTTAAAGAAAGAATAATAGCGAAAAAGGGATTATTTGAAAATAAAAAAGCAAAACCTTTTTTAGAGGGCTTCGTATTTTTAATGCTTGGCTTTCTGATGAGCACGGGAAGAGTTGTTAATAATATCCAACCCTTCGGCATATCACTTGTTGCAGTTTCAAAGAATAAGAACATCTTTTTTTCATTTGTCGGCGCCGTTCTCGGCTATCTTACAAGCGGTGTTGACGCAAGCTTTGCAAGGTATTTTGCAGGTTTGGTTATTGCGCTGATTGGTGCCATTGCTTCAAGCGCCTTTGAGCTTGGCGAACGCCCTGCATTTCCCTCAACCGCCGCATTTTTGGCGAATTTTGCAAGCGGTTTTGTTATGAATTTCAAGCTGCAAAGCATATACACGGCATACATAATAACCTTCGGCGAAGCGCTTCTTTGCTGCGGCGGCGCATTTTTCTTCTTCAAAAGCATAAACTGCGCCTATAAAAGAATAAGACCCAATGCGCTCCCCTTTTATGATATCTGCTGTCTGATGATTTCGTTTTCAGTAATGCTGATGAACCTTTCTTATTTCTATGTTTACAGCATATGCCCTGCAAGAGCGCTTGTAATTGCCGCACTTTTAATTCTTCAAAGGATGAACAATCCCAAGCTTTGTTTAATTTTTGCAATAAGCAGCGGATTTTCCTTTTCAATTGCCCAGAAGGGCAATATGTTCATCCTCGGCGCACTTGCCTTTTCCTGTCTTGTTGCCTGGATTTTCTTTGATTATTCGGCTCTTGCATCGGGGATTGCGTTTCTTTGCTGTATCGGCTTTTTCAGCATTTCTTCAGGCAGTTCGGTTGCGCTTTCGCTCTTTATTGAAGCGGCTATCGGCGTTGTTATATTCCTCCTTGCGCCGTCAAGGCTCAACAGAAGGCTTGAAAGCCTTGGAGAAAACGCCGTTCCCTCCGACAGCTCACTTCGCCAGAGCCTTGTTTTAAAGCTGCGCTTTGCCTCCTCCGCTATGGCTGCGATAAGCGAAAGTGTTGAACAGGTTCGTGAAAAAATAGACGAAATAACCCGAAACGAAAACGAGATAAACAAGCTGAATATGAGCCGTGAGGAATACATAAACAAGGAGATAATCCTTGAAAAAACCAATCAGATTAGAATGGTTGCCTCCGACCAGTTTTTTTCAATTGCCGATATGCTTGAGGAGCTTGCCTTTGAATACGACGAAGCCGAAACCTTTGATTCAGCCGCCTGTGAAAAAATACGGGCGCTCCTCGGAGAATACGGAATTTATCCAAAAAATGTTTCGGTTATTGAGGACAAGTTCTCAAGAATGCGAGTTGAAATTCTCAGCAATACCCCTTCTGAAAAGCTTGAAAATCCAGCCTTTCAGGAAGAAATAGGAAAAATCTGCTCCCGCTATTTTGAACGGGGCAGAATAACGAGCTTCAAGGATGAAAATATGCTCTCCTTTTTTGAGCGCCCCTCATACAGACTTAATATTGGCTTTGCTCAGCACAGTGCGGAAGGAACGCTTTGCGGCGACACGGTTAAGATTATAAACGACTATAAAGGACACTGCATTTTAATTATCAGCGACGGTATGGGGAAGGGCTCACGAGCGGCGCTTGACGGAGCGATGGGAGCAGGACTCCTTGCAAAGCTCATAAACGCAGGCTTTGGTTTCAACAGCGCACTGAAAATAATCAACTGCGCCCTGCTTGTTAAAAGCAATGATGAAAGTCTTGCAACGCTTGATATTGCAAGCATTGATTTATTCACGGGCAAATGTGAATTTTATAAGGCGGGCGCTCCTGCAAGCTACATTATAAAAAACCGTGGAGTTATTAAATGCGAACTTTCTTCAATGCCCGCAGGCATTTTGCGAGGGGTTGAATTTGCCAAAAAAAGCGCAGTTTTAAGCCCGGGAGACTGCCTTGCGCTTATGAGCGACGGCGTTGGAGATTTGGGCGAGGAATGGCTTGAGGGCGTTCTTTTATCGAATAACGATTTAACCTCAAAACAAAAATCACAGCGAATTATTGAAGAAGCAATTGAAAAATCAGAGAGTAATAAAATGGACGATATGAGTATAATCTATGCCAAACTTGAAAGGAACTGAGAAGATGAGCAGAATATTTGCAAGCATTCAGATAAACGGAAAAAAAGACATTCTTTTACCAACAAAAAACGAGAAATTCAGCCTTGCTTCAAACGGCGATATCGAGAATATCAAAGCGCTCAGAAAGCTTTGCGATTTCTCTGAAGCCTATGAAAACGAGGAGGAGCTGCTGCTTAGCTGTCTTGGCGCTATGAGCGAAAAAAACAGGCTTGAATTGCTCTTTAAGCTTACGGACAGCGCTATAGGTAATTTATCCTTCGTTTTCACTCCGAGCGATGAAAATGCGCTGTACTGCAAGGGCGGAATTTCAAAGCTCTTTATCGGAGTTTGCAAAAGCGGAGCATATGTTTCAAACGAGCTTGAAGCTATATTCCCCCTGTGCGATAAATACACCGTTCTTGAAAACAACCAAACCGCAAAGATAGGAAAGGATAAAATTCTTTTCTTCGACTCCCGTCATAAAAGAATAAAAAAGACCTTTACGCCCATAACGGAAAAGCGCCCGCAAAGCAATAATTTTCAGATTGCAGACAACACCTTTATCTGCTCTCTTTCTGCAAAGGAAACCTTTTTCAGATTTGTTAAAAGCGGCAAACTTTCCTTTGATTATATGAAGCTTAAAGGCGGATTTCTGAACAAAATAAACAAAGTAATACTTGTTGGAAGCGCCTCGGCAAAAAACACCGCAACAATATGCAGAAAGCTCTTTGAAACCTATTGCCTTATCGATACATTTGCCCTTGAAAGCGAGGAGCTCATAACCTTGAAAACTCCGCTTGATAAATGCACTCTTGTTATTGCGATTTCAAATAATTCTGAGGATAACAGACTGCTTGAAGCGATTTCAAAGGCAAAGGAAAGCGGAGCTAAAACACTTGCCCTTACCGATAATAAACATTCCGCCCTCGCGCTTGAATGCGATTATTTAATAAATCCGAAAAGGAATTATCAAAGCGCTTCTTTGGCTGCTGAATTTATCTCAAACTATTTTGCTCTCAGCCTTTTTGCGCTCTGGATGGGCTATAAAACAAGGGTTATTTCGGAGCTTTTTATCGGCGTTTCACTTAAAATGGCTGAGATGCTTTCGGGAATAATTCAGGCATCAACAAAAGCCTCACCGAT
>CAMYWU010000015.1 GCA_947302895.1 uncultured Clostridia bacterium
CGTATGCAAGTGTGTCGTTTTTTCATTTTTATGTCATTAACTTAATGACATTGCCCGCAAGGGTGTTTTTTTATGCCTTTTTATTGGAAATAAGGGATATTATATTTTATTTGTGTAAAACATTATTCCCTTATCGGTTATGTCGATAATTCCGTAGCTGTAATCGCAAACTGCTCCGGGGTTCATATAATAAATTCCCTCGTCTATTTCACAAATGGGCATATGCGTATGCCCGAAAAGGCAGATATCCGCTTTTACCTCACGGGCTTTTTGTTTTAAAACCTCATAGCCGTGTTTAACGTAAAACGGATGGCCGTGGGTTATGAAAACCCTCTTGCCGCCGCATTCAAGAAGTTTGGTAAGCGGAAGCGGGCTGCCGAAATCGCAGTTTCCTGCAACACATTCAATTTTTAAATCGGGATAAACCATTAATAGCTCTTCAACCTCTTGTGCGCTGTCTCCGAGATTGATGAATAAATCGGCGTTTTTAAGATGCCTTTCAACAATATCAAATAGCGCAGAAGTTCGCCGATGAACATCGGAGGTAACAACTAATCTCATTCATAAATCCTCATTAAATAACATATAATTAATTATACTATGGGGAGATGAAATATTCAATGAAAAAAGATAATAATTTCGATGTTAATGAACTTAAGCAGGCAGCTCAGAAAGGCAATGTTGATGATTTCATCAATAAAAACCTGTCCTCCGATGCGGCAAAAAAGGTAAAGCAGGTGTTATCGGATAAAAGCACAATGGAAATGATGCTTTCAACGCCCGAAGCAAAGGCGCTTCTGAAAAAGTTTACTGAAAAATAATGGGGTAATAAAATGGACAATATAAATGAAATCATATCCTCGCTTTCCAATGAAGATATTGAAATGCTAAAGGGCGTTGCAGGCTCTATTTTAGGCCAGAGCGGAGAAAATGCAAAAAGCGATAGTCTGCCTGCAATGGCTTCTTCATCAAATCAGCTGGCTTCCCTCGGACTGGGCAGCGATGATTTCCAGATGATGATGCGAGCTAAGGCAATCTTTGACAGGATGAACAGCGCTTCCTCAAAAAATGCCGATTTAATCAATGCTCTAAAGCCCCATCTTTCGCCCGAAAGCAGAAAAAAGGCGGATAATGCAATCAGAATACTAAAGCTCTTTGAAGTTTTACCCTACTTAAAGGATTTGTTTTAATGGCTAATTTTTCCCCGTCGGATATAAACGAAGCAAAAAGATGAGTTTAGGAAATGCAGGAAAGAGCAAGAAGTTATTCCCAGAGCGTGCCGAATGAAAATGAAAAGCAAAACGATATCCCTGAAACCAAAACGGGCAGCGATAATAATTCGCCACTCGGGATATTTGATTTTCTTTCAAATTTAACAAGCGGCGATGACGGCTCAAAGGGAATTATTCTTGCTCTTATTCTGATTTTGGCAAGGGAAAAGGCTGATAATATGTTGATTTTGGCGCTTTTGTATATTTTGTTATAATAAAATATGGAAATTCAAATAATAATATGGTATAGTAATTTGTTAGTATGTTGTATTTATGTGCTATATCCCTCCGACGGCTGCGCCGCCACCTCCCTTTAACAAGGAAGGCAAATAAGTAAAGGATTTTTATTATGAAGGAATTTGAAAAAATAGAAATAAATCAGGGCGTTGATATTATCAGCGTTCCTGCAACGAGATTTAAAACAAACGAAATCTCAATAAGCTTTATTGCTCCGCTCAAAAGAGAAACCGCTTGTGCAAATGCGCTTGTTGCTAATCTGATAACCCAGACAACAAGGAGCTGTCCGAGTGTTGAAACCTTCAACAGAAAGCTTGCAATGCTATATGGCGCAAGCATTTATACAAGCGTTTCAAAGCTTGGCGAAAACCAGTGCATAACTCTTGAAGCTTCCTGCCTTGACGACAGATTTGCTCTTGGCGAGGAAAAAATAAGCAGCGAGCTTTTCAGCTTTTTATGCGAGCTCGTTTTTGATGTTAAGCTTGATGAAAACGGCGATTTTTATGATGAGGATATCGCAAGAGTCAAAAGGCTTTTAATCGAAAAAATCGAAAGCGAAGAAAACGATAAAAGAATCTTTGCGCTTCGCCGTCTTGAAAGCGTTATGTTTGAGGACGAGCCCTACGGTATCAACCGCTATGGAAGCAAGGAGGATATCTGCGCTGCAACCTCAGGTGATTTAAAAAAAGCGCTTTCCTTTCTTATCAAGAATGCAAAAATTCAGATAACCGTTGTTGGCAATGCGGATATTAAAGCAATCGAAAAAACCGCAAAGAAATATTTTGACAGTGCAGATAGAAGCTATATCCCTGTTCAGAGCAGTGTTTTTAAGGGTGTTGCAGATGAGCCGAAAACCGTTACCGACAGGATGGAGGTTAAGCAGGGCAAGCTTGTTTTAGGCTTCAGAGTTAACGAACAAAGCGAATTTGAAAGCAATGCCAAAATGCGCCTTTTCTGCGATGTTTTCGGCGGAGGACCGTATTCAAAGCTCTTTGCAAATGTTCGTGAAAAGCTCTCGCTTTGCTATTATTGCTCCGCAAGATATGACCGACGCAAGAGCAGCATTATAATTCAGTGCGGCTGTGAAGAAGAGAATATGGATAAAGCTGTTAGCGAGATTTTCAATCAGCTTGAAGAGATTGAGAAAGGGAATGTTGATGAGGAGCTTAGCGCCTCAAAGATGGCAATAGGCGATTTAATCAACAGCGTTTATGACGATTCAATATCCCTTGTTAATTGGTATTCCTCCCAGATTTGCGATAAAACGCATCTTTCTCCTGCTCAATCAGCAGCGGAAAATGAGAAGGTTTCAAAACAGGAAATAGTTCAAGCTGCTAATTTGCTCAGCCTTGATACAATCTATAAGCTTGTTTCAAAAAAGGAGGGCGAATAATGAATATAAAAGAAATCAAATCCGAAATTCTCGGCGAAAGCTATTATGAAATAAACCACCCGACAGGGCTTAAAATCTTCGTTATGCCAAAGGAAAACTATTCCTCGGCATACGCTGTTTTCGGAACTAACTATGGCTCAATTGATACCCGCTTCAAGAGGTCCGACAGCGAGGAATGGACCCAGGTTCCCGAGGGTATTGCCCATTTCCTTGAGCATAAGCTCTTTGAAAGCGAAGAGCTTGGCGCATTTGAAAGATATGCAAAAACGGGCGCAAGCGCAAATGCATATACTTCGTTTGATAAAACCTGCTATCTTTTTCAGTGTAGCGATAATTTCAAGGAAAGCCTTAAAATTCTTCTTGACTTTGTTCAGAATCCCTATTTCACCGCAGAAACGGTTGAAAAGGAGCAGGGAATAATTGCTCAGGAGATTAGAATGTATCTTGATGAAGCAGGCTGGATGAGTATGTTTAACCTGCTCAAGTGCTTCTATCATAATCATCCTGTTAAAATTGATATTGCAGGAACGGTTGAATCAATAGCCCGGATTACGGACAAGCTCTTGTACAGCTGCTATAACACCTTCTATAATCTTCATAATATGGCGCTTGCAGTTGTTGGCAATATCAGCGCCTACGATGTTCTTGAGGTATGCGATGAATATCTGAAGCCCTGCGAGGAGCTTTCCATTGAAAAATCCTTCGAGGATGAGCCAAGGGAAATTGTTCAAAGCTATATTGAGCATAATCTTGAGCTTTCCGTTCCCGTTTTTGCTTTCGGATATAAGGAAGCCTGCGAAAAGCCCATTCCGACATTCAGGGATTATATTGAGGTTAATATTCTTCTTGAAGTTCTTGCAGGAAAAACCTCTCCGCTTTATATAAAGCTTTTTGAAAACGGCTTGATAAACAGCTCTTTTTCAAAAGAATACTTCACGGGCTACGGCTATGAATCAATCATCTTTGAGGGCGAGAGCGAAAAACCCGAAGAGGTTGCAAACGCAATCAGAAAAGAGGTTGAAAGAGTTAAAAACGAGGGCATTGACGCCGAGCTCTTTGAAAGCGTAAGAAGAACTCTTTACGGCAAGGAAATTATGTCCTTCAATGATATTGATAATATCGCAAATTCCTATATTGCCTGCAATTTCAATGATTGATGCGGTTAATATCTATAAGGATATAACCGCCGCTGATATCGAAAAGCGCCTTGCTTCAATTATGAACGAAGAATACAGCGCATTATCGGTTGTTAAAAGAGTTGAAAAATAATTATTATCGGGTGTGGGCAACGCCCGCCCGAAACTCCACACTCCATTTTTTACACTTTTAGGAGGATTATTATGAGCGATTTTACACACGTATATTTTGACGGGCTCGGAATTGATTTTGAGCTACCGTCCGTTGCTTTTACACTGTTTGGGCATCAGATTCATTGGTACGGAATAATTATAGCCTTTGGCTTTGCCCTTGCCGTTTTATATGGCGGAAGAGGTGCGTATAAATGGAAGATGAGCCTCGACGGTATGACGGATGTTCTTCTTTGGGGAACAATATTCGGCATTATCGGCGCAAGAGCATATTATGTTGCTTTTGAGTGGGATTATTATGCAAAACATATAAGCGAAATACCAATGATATGGAATGGCGGAATTGCAATCTACGGCGGTATTATCGGCGGACTTATCGGCGCAGCAATAGGCTGTAAGGTTGGCAAAATCAATTTCCTTAATCTGCTCGATTTGGGTGCGCTCGGCTTGCTTATAGGCCAGGGAATAGGAAGATGGGGCAATTTCTTTAATCAGGAAGCATTCGGAACAAATACCGAAACCGCTCTGTTCAGAATGTGGTCGCCGAAAATCAGGGATACCCTTGTTGCTTCATCGGAAGCGCTTGCCGCAAAGGGCATTGAGGTTGACCCTTCAACTCCTGTTCATCCAACCTTCCTTTATGAAAGTGTCTGGTGTTTGCTGAGCTTTCTTATTCTTCATATCATTGTTAATAAATGCAGAAAGTTCAAGGGCGAAATCTTTATGCTCTACGGTGTTTTATACGGCGCAGAGAGAATGATTGTTGAGGGAATGAGAACCGATTCTCTTTATATCGAAAACACAATTCTCAGGGTTTCTCAGCTTCTTTCAATGATAATAGTTGTTGTTGCGCTTGCGTTCTTTATCTACTTTATGATAAGAGCGAAAAAGGGCAATCTTTCTCCGAAAATGCTTCCTGTAATTGAGGTTAGCGAGGAGGAGAGCAAGGACGAGCTTTCAACAATAGTTGTTGATGTTAAAAAAGATAAAAGCGAGGAAAAGGGAAATGCAGATAATTGACGGAAAAGCTGTTTCGGCAAGCGTTAAGGCTCAGGTTAAAGCTGAATGCGAGGAACTTAAGGCAAAGGGAATTACTCCGGGGCTTGCAGTAATTATAGTTGGAGATGATTCCGCTTCACAGGTTTATGTTCGCAATAAGGAAAGAGCCTGCGAGGAATGCGGTTTTTACAGCAAAAAATATGCTCTTCCAAAGGAAACAACCCAGGAGGAGCTTAATGCGCTTGTTGAAGAGCTTAATAATGATAAGAAGATAAACGGTATTCTCTGCCAGCTTCCGCTGCCCGAGCATCTTGATGATAAAGAGGTTATTAACCGCATTGCTCCGATTAAGGACGTAGATGCCTTCCATCCCGAAAATGTTGGAAGAATTATGATTGGCGATTATAACTTTTTGCCCTGCACCCCCGCAGGAATAGTTGAGCTTATCAAGTCAACGGGGGTTGATATAAGCGGTAAAAAGGCTGTTGTTATCGGAAGAAGCAATATCGTCGGAAAGCCAATGGCAATGCTTTTGCTTCACGAAAATGCAACTGTTGAAATCGCTCATTCAAGAACTGCAAATCTTGCAGAGGTTGCGGCAAGTGCGGATATCCTTGTTGTTGCAATAGGCAAGGCAAAATTTGTTAAAAGCGATATGGTAAAAGAGGGCGCTGTTGTTATCGATGTCGGTATGGACAGGGATGAAAACGGCAAGCTCTGCGGCGACGTTGATTTTGAGGACGTTAAGGATAAATGTTCGTTTATAACTCCCGTTCCCGGCGGCGTTGGACCGATGACCATTTCAATGCTTATGAAAAACACTCTTACTGCGGCAAAGCTGCAGAATAATGCATAGTGCATTTAATTGTTATTTATGATAGGGAAAATAATTCTTTTAGTTGTTCTTATATTCTTAAACGCAGTTTTTGCAAGTGCAGAAATTGCGGTTATCTCAATGAATGATGCAAAGCTTCGCCAGCTTACCTCAGAAGGAAATAAAAGAGCTGTAAAGCTATCGAAGCTTGTTGAACAGCCCTCAAGGTTTCTTGCAACAATTCAGGTTGCAATAACGCTTGCAGGGCTTCTTAGCTCCGCTTTTGCGGCGGATAGCTTTTCCCAGCCAATAGTTGAAGCATTGCTTGCATCAGGCGTTTCAATCGGCAGAAAAACACTCAGCACAATAACGCTGATTGTTATAACCCTCATTCTTGCATATTTCAATCTTGTTTTCGGTGAGCTTGTACCAAAGCGTATTGCAATGAAAAAAGCCGAGAGTATGGCTCTCGGAATGTCGTATACCTTATACGGCGTTTCGGTTATATTCAAACCGATAGTTTTTATTCTCAGCGTTTCAACAAATCTTGTTTTAAGACTGCTCAGAATAGACCCGAATGAAAACGATGAAAAGGTAACCGAAGAAGAAATCAGAATGCTGCTTTCTCAGGGCAGGGAGCAGGGAACAATCAACGATTATGAAAACGAAATAATCCAGAACGTTTTTGAGTTCAATGATACAACCATTGAGCAAATCTGCACCCATAGAATTGATGTTGATTTGCTTGATGCAGGCGACAGCATTGATGAATGGAATAAGATAATCTTTGAAACAAGGCATACATATTATCCTGTTTTCAGGGATAATAACGAAAACATTATCGGTATTCTTGATACAAAGGATTATTTCCGTATGCAAAAGAAAACCAAAGCTCAGGTTATGCTGAATGCGGTTGACGAGCCGTTCTTCGTTCCCGAGAGCCTTAAGGCAAATGTGCTTTTCAAGCAGATGAAGAGCAAAAGAAAGTATTTTGCGGTTATTATTGATGAATACGGCGGATTTGAAGGTATTATAACCCTGCATGATTTGATGGAAGCGCTTGTCGGCGATATGTATGATATTGAAGAGGGCAGGGTGCTTGCTGATATTCAGCTTTTAACCGAGGGCAACTGGCGCATTAAAGGCGCAGCGGATATTGAAGAGGTTTCCGAAGCTCTCGGAGTTGATTTAACAGATGGCGATATGTTTGATACCTTCAACGGTTATGTTTGTTCAGTTATCGGAAGAGTTCCGGATGACGGCGAAGCGTTTATCTGCGAAACCGATGAGCTTATAATCAGCGTTAAATCGGTTAAAAACCATATGATTGAAAGCGCAACAGTAACTAAAAAGGAAACAAACGAAGATTAAGAGGTTGATTGTTTTGGAACTTGAAGAAAAGCTTGTTAATTTATTAATTGATAAGGGCTATCATATTTCGTTTGCAGAGTCCTGCACAGGAGGGCTCTGCTGCGGAAGGCTTGTTAATGTTGCAAATGCCTCAAAGGTGCTTGATATGAGCTTTGTAACCTATGCAAACGAGGCAAAAACCGAGCTTCTCGGCGTAAGCGAGAAAACGATAGAAGAATACGGCGTTGTATCCGAAGAAGTTGCAGCCGAAATGGCAAAGGGCGCCTCAAACAGGGCAAAAAGCGAAATAGGCGTTGGTATAACGGGCGTTGCAGGACCAACTGGCGGAACAGAGAAAAAGCCAGTCGGCATGGCCTGCTTCGGCTTTTGCATCAATGGCAAAATAAAAACTTATACAAAGCTTTTCGGCGAAATCGGCAGAAACGAAGTCCGCCAATCATCAGTCAACTTCGTTTTCCAATCTTTAACAGATTTGCTCAAATAACACTTGATTTTGATAATCATATAATGTAAAATACAAAAAGTGATGCTGGTGTAGCGCAGTTGGTAGCGCAACTGATTCGTAATCAGTAGGTCAGGGGTTCAAGTCCCCTCATCAGCTCCAAAAATCCCAAAGCAGATTTTTTTCTGCTCTGGGATTTTTAAATATAATAAAAGGGGACTTGAAACGAACTCCGATTTCAAAGAGCGCAGCACGCAGGAAATCGGGAGAACAGTCCAGTGGACTGTTCGATAGCTGAGAAGAAAGTCCCCTAATCATCTCCAAAAAAAGACACCTTCAATGGTCAATGGCATTAAGTTAAGAATATCAGAATGGGGCGCTGAGGTCATCGCCCCCTACATCACTCAATCGAACGAATTCTGTAGGGGATGACGACCTCGGCATCCCGTTAACTTAATGACATTGCCTTCAATGGTGTCTTTTTTAGTGTTCTTTTATTCTTCAATTTCTTTGCAGTCTTTCAGCAGGGAAATGATTGATAAATGCTGTGGGCAGGCGTTTTCGCATTGAGCGCATTCTATGCAGTCGGAAGCCCTATGGCCTTCGGTTGTGATTGCGGCGTATGCCTTTTTCGCTTCATCAATCTGACCGTTGCCGAGTTTGAGGTTCATTGCCGAGAAGATTTCGGGAATCGGTATTTGTTTCGGGCAGCCCTCGGTGCAGTAGTGGCAAGCGGTGCAAGGAATTGTTGATGACTGTCCGAGGATGCGCTGAGCCTCCTGGATTATTTTTTGTTCCTCGACGTTGAGCGGCTTGAAATCCTTCATATATGAAAGGTTATCCGCCATCTGTTCGGTATTTGACATTCCGGAAAGAACGGTTATAATTCCGTCGAGCGAAGCCGCAAAACGGATTGCCCACGAAGCGGGCGACATATCGGGCGCATAATCCCTGAAAAGCTTTTCAATCTTTTTATCTGGTTTTGCAAGTGCGCCGCCCTTAACGGGCTCCATAACAACAATTGATTTTCCGTGCTTGCGTGCAACCTCGTAGTTTTCTCTTGAGGTTATTTTTTTATCTTCCCAGTCGGCATAATTGAGCTGCAGCTGAACAAATTCAACATCGCTGTGCTCTGTAAGCAGCTTATCAAGTAGCTTCGGTCCGCCGTGGAAGGAAAAACCGTAGTGCTTGATTTTTCCCTCTTCCTTGAGCTCCCTTGCGAAATCCCAAAGGTGGAATTTATCGTATTTTTCATAGTTGTTGTTCATTATTGCGTGGAGCAGGTAATAATCAAAATAGCCTGCGCCTGTTTTTTCAAGGCTTGTCATAAATTCATTCTTAGCAAACTTTTCGGTTGGAGCGATTGCGGCATTAACCTTGTTTGCAAGCGTGTATGATTCACGGGGATATCTGTCAACAAGCGCCTTTTTGATTGCGGCTTCGCTGCCTAAATAGATAAACGCCGTGTCGTAGTAGGTGAAGCCTGCCTGCATAAACATATCAACCATTTTCTTGGTTTGCTCAATATCTGTTTTTAATCCCTTTTTGGGAAGTCGCATCAAGCCAAATCCGAGCTTAGGAGTTTCTTTTCCGAAATATTCGCTCATTTCATTGCCTCCTTAGACAATTGTATAGTTTTAATAATTATACCACATTTGGAATTCTTTTACAATAGATATGATGGCTGTTTTATATATTTCAAATATGCTTTACAATTCTGAAAATCAGTGATAAAATAGGCAGTAATATTAACAAGGCACTTCGGGCAGTTATTCTGCAATGAAAAGGAAGAACTATGGAATACAATAAAACAATAAAACTGAAAAACGGCAAAGAATGCATTCTAAGAAATGCAGTTTCAAGCGATGGCGATCAGATGCTTGACGTTTTCATCAAAGCCCATGGGGAAACGGATTATCTGCTTACTTATCCCGATGAAGTCAAGTTCACCGCTGAGGAAGAAAGCGAATATCTTCAAAAGAAAACTGATAGCAAAAACGAAATCGAAATTCTTGCCGAAATCGACGGAAAGATTGTTGGAACGGCAGGAATTGAGCGGGTTGGCATTCATGAAAAGCTCAGCCACCGCTGCGATTTTGGAATCAGCATTTTAAAGGAATACTGGGGACTTGGGATAGGCAAAGCGCTTCTTGAGGGCTGTATTGAATGTGCAATAAAAGCAGGCTTTGAGCAGGTTGAGCTTGAGGTTGTTGCTGAAAATGAAAGAGCAGTTAAGATGTATGAAAAGGCGGGCTTTGTTGAATACGGCAGAAATCCGAGGGATTTCAAATCCCGCATTTCAGGCTATCAGGAAGTTATCTATATGAGAAAAGAGCTGTAATCCCTAAGGGATTTCGCTGAACAGGGGAGAGCTATGGCATCAATATTTGAAACGCTTATGCTTGTTTGCTTCGGGCTTTCGTGGCCGTTTAACCTTGTTAAGAATATCAAGGCTGGAAGCGCAAAGGCAATGAGCTTAAAGTTTTTGTTGCTGATTGAATTTGGATATGTTTGCGGAATAGCTGCAAAATTCATCAGCGGAAATATAAACTATGTTTTGATTGTTTATTTTCTTAATCTTGCAGTTGTTGGCGCAAATATTGCGGTTTATTTCATTAACTCAAGAAAAGATAAAAGCGAATAAAAGAGATAAAGTAATGAAAAAAGTGATAACAGGGGTCTGACCCCTGTTATCACTTTTTGTTTAATAGAAAGGGATTTTTGTATAATACTGCAATTGTAAATAAATTGTGAATTTTGTTGTTGACTTATTGCTCTATTTTAAATATAATAGAGTTTGTAAAAAATTATCTTAAACTGGAGGAAAAGTTTATGAAAAAAGTAAGCAAAAAAATCATATCCTTGCTTTTGTCGGCAGTTATGGTTATAACGCTCATTCCGGCGTTTACCGTTTTTGCCGATGAACCGCAGATTTCAACCCAGTGGAGTCTGATTAACTCAACAGACTTTACAACGACAAGCTGGAGTAAAACAAGTAACAGCTGGGACTATAAATTCACAGACTCTTCAACTTTCAAAGGTGTTAATAATAACACTTCCACCTACTGTGAATGGTCGGGTATTGAATACTATACCGATAAGTGGAACAGCTTTGATAATGTTGCAACTTACGGAACCCGAGTTAGAGATGGCTTTATGTATCTTAACGGCTGGTATAAGGATGGAACTAAATATACATCAAATACGCCTATTACCGGTAAAGATGCATTCAAAATTGATATTGAGTTCTCGTTCTTCGGTGACTACACCTTAGCAGGCAGCGGAAGCGACGATTATTGGAAAAACACATTCCTTAAACTCAAGACCGACAGCTATTCAGGCGAATCAAACATCTGGGAAAACCAGTGGTTCTCTCAGGCAGGCTATGGCTCTATGTACAAAAAGGGCGACAGCGCTAAGGCAAGCGCAACTGTTCTGAGAAATGTCGGTGATGATGCTTTCACAAACGACTATTTTGAGATTTCAACCGATAATCCGAAAATTTCAAAAACAACGCTTTATCACTATGTTATGACCTATTCTCATAACACAATCCGTGCATATATCACAACTGATAATGCCGATGAAGAGGGCGAGATCATCATCAATCTCGGCTCAATTGAGTGGGCAGGCAACACAAGCGAAATCAAGGGCATTATGATTGGTGCAACTTCAGGTTCAAACTCAAACGTTTACTATCAGAATATTGCTTTCAGACAGATTAAGTTCTATGAGGGAACTGAAGCAAACTACAGCCCCGAGAAAGAAATTGAAAACGATAAATACATATATGCTTACTTTACAGGCAACAGCGATAACGGCGAAAACCTTCGTTATGCTGTTTCGGATGACGGATATAACTGGAAATCTTTAAACGGTGCGGATTATGTTGCCAATGTTCAATCCGAGGTTAAGAGCGGCTCAACTGTTCTTGATGTTTATCCGTCAGGCGGCAGAACCGGACTTGCTGCAACGGGTAATGTCAGAGACCCTTATTTCCTATATGCACAGGACGGAACATATTATGTTCTTGCAACCGATCTTGATACTGATACATATGGCTTTAACAACAACTGTAAGCTGCTTGTATGGCATATAAACACTCCTGCGGATATTGACAGCGCTACTCCGTGGTGTATTGACTGTACATCGCTGTTAGAGGATGTTATGGGCAGCTCCTGCGTTCTTGACCGTGCGTGGGCTCCCGAGGCAATCTACGACAGAGAAAAGGGCAAATATATGCTCTTCTTTGCGGCAAGCGATACGGCTGATACATATGGAACAAGAATGTATTACGTTTATACCGAGGACTTCAAAACCTTTGATGGAAAGGCAAAAATTCTTCTTCCCCATGTTAAAGGCAATAATATCGATGCTAATATCACATATGCCGACGGATTATATTATATGTGGTATAAGGATGAAACAAACAGCAAGATTGGCGTTGCAACAGCCGAGCATGCAAACGGTCCTTACGGCGTTGTTAAATCATTTTATGATGATAGAATTGCAAGCGTTTACGAAGGACCTGAGGTCTATTATAACACTCAGGCGGGCAAATATGTTCTTATTGCAGATAACTTCGGCGGCGGTTCATATATGGGCGCATATGAAAATGCATCAGTCGGTGCATTCACTGCAAGCGATAAGCTTACCGACGGCACACAGTTTAATATGACCCACCTTTATCCCCGTCACGGTAATATTGCAAGAATAACAACCGAGCAGTATAACGAACTTATTAAAAAATACGGCGTAGACATCTGGGGTACGTCAAACCTCGAAACAGGCAAAAACGCAAATGATTATCTTATTGCAAGATATTTCACAGCTGATGATGCAACTCTCGACGCATCGGGTCACAAGCATCATCTTGACACTGCAAATCCCGTTATGGGCGATTATTACGGACGCTTTGCAGCTGATTTCGCAGATTCAGATAATGCATATGCAACTATGAAGGTTGCTTCGATGATATCATCAGAAGGCATTAATGCTAAGGATGGTATTACTTTCGATTGGTATGGCTACAGTAATGCAGACGACCATGGACGATTCTTTGATATGGGCTCAAAAGAGCCTAAAACAGTTGTTTGGGACGGAAGCGAAAACAATCAAAAGAACTCTAACTATATCTATTGTTCACAGGATATCGAATTCGGCGCCTATTACGGAAACGGAAGCGGCAGAACAGGCGTTACTAAGACTTACAGCGACACCGATAGTGAGTGGCACCGCTACACAATGGTTTTAACCAAGGGCTGGATAGAATTCTATGTTGACGGAACGCTTCATGGCTGGACTGTTGGATTTAACAACGGCAGCGGAGCTATTCTCGGCGCAAACACTCCTGCCAATTGCGGCGCAGGCTTCAGCGATACCGTGCTCAGTTCAATGGTTAACTTAACCTTCGGCCGTTCTTCATGGAGAGATGATGCGAATTTCGGCGGCGCTATTTCCGATTTCAGAATTTATAAGCGTGCGCTTTCAATCGATGATATAACAAATTCCGATGACCTTCTTAATGAAGCTGTATACACAGGCGAAAAAGCTCCTGCAAATTCGTATGTTAAGTTCTACGATCCGATGGAGGATATCGCAGCAGCAGATTCCTACGACGGAATTGCAAAGCATACTTATGAAAACAGCGTTGTTGATGATACCTGTGCAAATGTTCTTAACATTGCAGGCGGTCTTACAACTCATAACGGTTCAACTGAAAATTCAAACAGTGTTGATTTAACATCAACAGACCCGTCAAACGGATATACTATTTCGTTCCTTTATAATCCTCTTACGCTTGAAGGCGGAAATCAGGTTATTTTCAACATCGGCGTTGATGATACTCCCTGGGGAACAAGAAAGATATTTGAACTTAATGAAAACGGATATCTTCGTTTCATCTGGGATGTTAATTCAGCAGGTGATGACTATATTGATTTCAATGGATTGTTCGGCAGCGGACTTGAAGCTAACACCTGGCATCACATAGCTCTTCAGATTGTTCCTGCAAAGGAATATGATGAAATATACTGCTATATTGACGGAAAAATTGTTAAGCATTTCTCTTATGCTGCTGCAGCTGATGCTCACAAGATTTCAAGAAAATCTATAAGCGACTATTTAGCTACAGAGGCAAGGGGAGTTCACTTCGGTAATAACAGCGGTTATTCAAGCGATGCCGAAAGCGGACGCCTTGATGAATTCAGAATCTTCAGCGGAATTGTTAATGTAAATGACATAATCAAGCAGGATACCGAGCATGTAACAGGTCTTACAACCGATATTGAAGACGAGCTTGACGCTGCAATGTGGGCTTATGAAACAAAAATGGCAAACGGACCTGTTTATGATAACATTGTTGATGCATATCAGGCATATGTTGAGGCAAACGAGGTTCTTGATGCCATTGAATACGGTGATGTTAACGATTTTGTTGCTTATAAATCAATGAAAGCGGCAAAAGAAAACCTTGTTAACAAAACTGCAGCTCTTACAGCATATACAGGCGATTTTGAAACGGTTACACCTTCCTTCACTGAAGCCGAAGTTCCGAGCGGCGGTCATGATATGGCTTATTTTAAAGGAACGTATTATGATAGCTTGATTTATTCACCGCAGGTTTCAGGTACAAGTAATTACAGACTTAAATTAGATAGCACCAACACCCAAACACATATTTTCTATCCCGAAAATACGGTTAT
>CAMYWU010000016.1 GCA_947302895.1 uncultured Clostridia bacterium
GCTCGAACTCGCTACCTCCACCTTGGCAAGGTGGCGCTCTACCGGATGAGCTAAATCCGCATTCATTGCAATGAGTATTATAACCACCATATTTTGATTTGTCAAGCAAAAAATTGCAATTTTATCAACTTTCTGTTTGCTCTTGTGTTTGTCGACAGGGTGCTACACAATATAGGCTATATTTACATTGGGACTGTTTTTTGTTAAAATAGTAGAGTGCGAAAAATTAGTGAAAGGAGTGTTTTTGCTGATATGAATTATCAAATTCTTCCGATGGGTAACGCCTGGAAAAACGGTATGTTTTCGGTTCCCAGTTTAGTTGCAAATGAATATATAAAGCTTGCAAGCGAGTATCAGCTTAAGGCGCTTCTTCTCATTCTTTCAAACGGCGGTCTGGCAAACTCAAAGGAAATTGCAAAAACTCTTGGCTGCACCGAAAGCGATGTTGATGATTTTCTTGAATTCTGGGTTGATGAGGGTATTCTGGTAATCGACGGCGCTGCTCCTGTTGAAGCAAAAACGCAAGCGCCCGCTCCGAAAAAGGAAGCCCGCCCTGAAAAAACCAAATCAAAAAAAGAGCTTGAAAGCATTCCCGTTCCGACTCTTACACAGAAGGATATAACCGCTGCGCTTAATCAGAATCCCGAGCTTGATAATCTTATTCAGGGCGCTCAGGAGGTTTTCGGAAGAACGCTCAGCCATATTGAGCAGGAGCTTGTTATCAATATGGTTCAGTACTACGGACTTCCGAGCGAGGTTGTTTTAACCATTTTACAATACTGCAAGGCGCAGAAGGATAAGCATATTGCTATAGGAAACGCCTATCTCGGCGCAATGGCTAAAAACTGGAGCGAGGAGGGAATAACAACCCTTGACGCTGCCGAGGAAAAGCTGCTTGAGCTTGAAAATTCGGATAAATACTGGAAAGAGGTTCTTTCGGTTGCTTCAATTTCATACAGAAACCCAACCGTAAACCAGCGTGAAATGATTAAAAACTGGAACGAGGGCTTTTCTTTTGATATGATTGAATATGCCTGCGAGCAGATGAAGGAAAACGCTGTTAAGCCAACGCTTAAATATGTTGATAAAATTCTTAAAAACTGGCAGAAAAAGGGCATAAAAACGCTTGATGAGGCAAAGGCGGACAATGAAGCGCACAAAGCAAAGAACGAAAAGGCAAAGAGCGGAAAGCTTCAGGGAACGCCCTCTTTTGACATCAGCGAAATTGAAAAGAAGGCAATGTTTGACGATAACTATGATATATAGGAGATAATAAATGGGATATCCGGCAGGATTATACAGAAAGGCTCAGCGGATTCTTGAGCAGAGGCGGGATACCGCCTTCACCGACGCCGAGCTTCGCAGCGAGGAAATCAAAAGCGAAATCCCCGAAATTGAGGAAATACAGAGGCAGCTTTCAAAAATCGGGCTTGAAACCTCTCAGCTTTTCTTTTACAAAGGGAATACCGATGAAAAAATCGCCTCCCTGCGACAGCAGAGTAAGAGCCTCATAGAAAAAAGAGGGGAAATACTGAAAAAACACGGCTACAGCGAGGACGCTATGCAGCCGCAACATATCTGCTCCGTATGCGAGGACAGGGGCTTTATCGGCGGAAGAATGTGCAACTGCAACCGCCAGCTTTTAAAGGACATTATGAAGGAGGAAATCAGAAAGCTTGCTCCGATTGATGAATGCACTTTCGACACCTTCAACCTTGAATACTACTCCCCCGAACCGCTTGAAAACGCAATCGTTCCCCGTGAAAGAGCCGCAAAAATACTTGAAAGCACAAGAAGATATGCTCAGAATTTCTCGCCGAGCGCTAAGAACCTCTTGCTTCTCGGCAAAACGGGGCTTGGCAAAACTCATCTTTCGCTTGCAATTGCAAATGTTGTTATAAACAAGGGCTATTATGTTTGTTATGGAACAAGCCAGAATATCTGCGATGATTTGCAGAGTGAACAATTCGGCAGAGGCGAAGAAGCATATTATTCAAAACAGCAGGTTCTCGGCTGCGACCTTCTTATTCTTGACGACCTCGGAACAGAGATTGACTCTCAGTATTCAATCGCAACGCTCTATAACATAATTAATTCCCGTATTCTTTCAAATAAGCCGACAATTATAAGCACAAACTGCGAGCTTTCGGAGCTTCTTAGAAAATACGACCAGAGAATTACAAGCCGAATAACGGGTGAATACACGAAAATGACAATTTTCGGAAACGATATAAGAAACATATAAGAAAAGAGCTGTTTCGTCTGAAACAGCTCTTTTTATTTTTTATTCAATTGGCGATGCGTTATAGCCGAAATACTTTTCAACAAGAGGAGTAAATGTATCTCCGTCGCCGTATTCCTCGTCCTTAAGCTCTTTGATTGCTTCGTTTATCGAAT
Source organism: uncultured Clostridia bacterium (assembly GCA_947302895.1). Lineage (GTDB taxonomy): Bacteria > Bacillota > Clostridia > Oscillospirales > Acutalibacteraceae > Eubacterium_R. Next base: position 2,398 of record CAMYWU010000016.1, read on the forward strand.
CCTTCCAGCCGCTGTGTTTAGCGCAGGCAATAACATATTCTATGGTGTCAAGCTCATGCTCCATAACATAATAATTTGCCGCTTTATCGCTTGGGTTGAAGCTGAATTCATCCGTTACAAGAATATCCGCTCTGCCAACATCGATAAGCTCAAGCGCAACATCAAGGCTCTGCGCCTTAATTACGTTTTTGCAGCCTGAGGAAACAGCCCTGTTTGCCTCAAAGGATGTCTTTGCGTTTTCGCCGAATAAAACAACTGTTGCTCCGCTGAAATCGGTAAATGAAGTTCTTTCGCTTCCCTTTTTGGTTACGGCGATAATTCTGTTTTTAATAATCGGCTCTGTAAAGGAATAATCCTCGTTAAAGGTTCCCCTGTTTTTTGAAACGCCGCCCATAAGGAGTGCTGCGCTGTATTCTTTATCAGCAGAATCAAAGAAGCCGCCGTCATCCTCGAGCATATAGCCCTCATCAACCTTTTCAAAAACATAGCTCTTTAAGTCGCCCTTAACATCATCAAAAATCGCCTCGAAAAGCTCTGCTTCAAAGCCTTTTGCCTTGCCTTTTTCATCAAAGCTCAGGAAGGGAGCGCACTCCTCGGTATAGCCGATAATCAGCGTTTCATCGCTGTATTTTTCTTTCTTGCTTGAAGAACAGCCTGAAAAGGCAGCAACTATAAGCAAAACAGACAAAAGAACTGCTAAATATTTTTTCATATTATTATCTCCTAACCTTATAGGCTCCCTTGTGTAAAGGAAGCTGTCGCCCTTGGCGACTGAGGGATTGAAGTTAATCCCAAGAACTATTATAAAATAATTTTATAATATCAGTAATTTAATGTCAACAAAAACATTTGACTTTAAAATATAATAGTATTAGAATATTAGCAGTCTATTTAAGTAGGTGAACTTATGATAACTCTTGATAAGGTATACAAGGCTTCCCGTGTTTTAAGCGAGGTTGTTCGCAAAACCGATATGATTGCCGCACCGAAGCTCAATCCCTCTGCAAATATTTTTCTTAAAACAGAAAACTTGCAGGTAACGGGCTCGTTTAAGGTAAGAGGCTCATATTTTAAAATCAGCCAGCTTTCGGAAGAAGAGAAGAAAAACGGAGTTATTGCCTGTTCCGCAGGAAACCACGCACAGGGCGTTGCCCTTGCCGCAACAAAAAGCGGAATCAGCTCGCTTATCTGCCTTCCCGAAGGCGCACCGATAAGCAAGGTTGAGGCAACAAAGAAATACGGCGCAGAAATCTGTATGGTTAAGGGCGTTTACGATGATGCATACAAAAAGGCGCTTGAGCTCCAGAAGGAAAGAAACTGCGCATTCATTCATCCGTTTAACGATGCGGATGTTATTGCCGGCCAGGGCACAATAGGTCTTGAAATCCTCAACCAGCTTCCCGAAGCGGATATTGTTGTTGTTCCCGTTGGCGGCGGCGGACTTATTGCGGGCGTTGCATACACAATAAAGCAGCTTAAGCCAAACTGCAAGGTATACGGCGTTCAGGCAAGCGGTGCGCCATCAATGCAGGAGAGCATTGTTGACGGCGAGATTATAACCCTTCCCAAGGTAAACACAATTGCCGACGGTATTGCAGTTAAAACCCCCGGCAATCTTACATATGATATATGCAAGCAGTATGTTGACGGAATTATAACCGTAACCGATGATGAAATTGCACTTGCAATTCTCACTCTGCTTGAACAGCAGAAGCTTATTGCAGAGGGCGCAGGCGCAGTTCCCGTTGCTGCTGTTATGAACGGCAAAATTCCCGATATGGCAGGCAAAAACGTATGCTGCCTTGTTTCGGGAGGCAATATTGATGTAACAATTCTGTCCCGTGTTATTGAAAGAGGTCTTAAAATGGGCGGAAGAACTGCGGACATTGTTATTGCTCTTTCGGATAAGCCGGGTCAGCTTGCAGGGGTTAGCCGCATTATTGCCGAGCAGGGCGCAAACGTTGTTTCGGTTAATTACGACTCAACCGACCTTGATATGAACATAACCGACTGCTTCCTTAAAATAGGCGTTGAAACAAGGAATTTTGAGCATATCGCAGCGGTTAAAAATGCGCTGACTCAAGCAGGATTTCAGGTATTATAATTGACCGAGCACAGCGAGAAACCGTTTTGGCTTCCCCTTGGGGGGAAGCTGTCTGCGAATACTTGGAGCAGACTGATGAGGGGGCTTTCGCATTTGATTGCTCATAAAAACTTATTTAAATAACCCATCCCCTCATCCGACTGCCTTACGGCAGCCACCTTCCCCCGAGGGGGAAGGCTTAATAGGTTGAATTGATTTTATATAAGGAGATAATAATATGGAATACATTGCAACTAATAACGCACCAAACGCAATCGGTCCTTATTCACAGGCAGTTAAGGCAAACGGCTTGCTCTTCACCTCAGGTCAGATTGCAATAAACCCGAAAACAAACGCTGTTGAAGCAAAAACCATTGAGGAACAGACAACTCAGGTTTGCGAAAACCTCAAGGCTGTTGTTGAAGCAGCAGGAAGCTCAATGGATAAGGTTGTTAAAACCGTTTGCTTCTTGGCAGACATCAATGATTTTGCAGCGTTTAACGAGATTTACGGCAAATACTTTATTTCAAAGCCTGCCCGCTCCTGCGTTGCAGTCAAAGATTTACCCAAAGGTGTTCTTTGTGAGGTTGAATTAATAGCAGAACTTTAAAAAATCGGCTCAAATGAGCCGATTTTTTATTGCCATAAGTCTTGTATAATGCTATAATTAAGAGTGGAATATATTGTGGTGGTTATATATCTATGAAAAACGAAAATATTAAGAATAACGACAATCTTATAATCGGAAGAAATGCCGTTCTGGAACTGCTTAAAAGCGGCAGGGAAATTGAAAATGTTCTTGTTGCAAAGGGTGAAAGAGAGGGCTCGATAAACCATATTCTTGCTCTTTGCAGAGAAAAGAAAATCGTTGTTAAAAATGTTGACAGGCGAAAGCTTGATGCGCTTTGCGCAGGGGCAAACCATCAGGGCGTTGCGGCGAATGTTCCCTCACACGAATATTCAAGTGTTGAGGATATTCTTGCCGTTGCTAAGGAAAGAGATGAAGCGCCGTTTATAATTATCTGCGATGAGATTGAGGACAGTCACAACCTCGGCGCTATTATAAGAACCGCTGAAGCATGCGGCGCACACGGGATTATTATTCCGAAAAGGCGCAATGTTGGGCTTAATTTTGTTGTTGCAAAAACAAGCTGCGGCGCACTTGAATATATGAAGGTTGCAAGAGTTGGCAACCTTGCGCAGACAATTGAGGAGCTCAAGGCAAAAAACATCTGGGTTTACGCTGCGGATATGGACGGACAGCGCTGGGATAAAACCGATTTTTCGGGCGGCGTCTGCCTTGTTGTTGGCAGTGAGGGCAACGGAGTCGGCAGACTTATTAAGGAAAAATGCGATATAACCGTTTCTCTGCCGATGCTTGGAAAGGTTAATTCCCTAAACGCCTCGGTTGCTGCAGGAATAATTATGTATGAAATTGCGAGACAGAGATTATGAGCGATAATTTATCAATAGAAGAAATCATAAAGCGAGCCGAAGAAATTCGTTCAAGAGCGGAAGAACAGCTTGCCTCAGCTGAAAAAAAGCTTGATGAGCAGGCAAAAAGCGCAATTAACGAAATAGTTGTTGACGAAAAATCGGTTGTTGAAAAAATTACAACGCTTCTTGAAGAGGAAGAGGACATAAAGGAATTTGTTCCCTCAAAATCCCAGAAGGTGCCCGCCGTCAGTATCGAAGCTGAGGGGGATGACGAAGAAATAAAGATTGCTCCCGATTTTTCAAAAAACAAGGATAAAACAAGAACTGTTACTTTCGGCGGCGATGACGATATAAAAATTGCAAAGCCCGAGAAAACAGACAACAAAACAAAAACAATGGCGTTTGTTTCCAAGCCGAAGGTTGATAAGGAATCGGATTTACAGGAAATGCCAACCATTGTTGCAAGGGAAAATATTTATGACGGCTTTGATGTTTCCGCAAATCCCACGCCCTTTATTGAGGATACGGGCGAACAGATAACCTTTGAGGGCTTTGATGATAAAATCGAGGTTGTTCCAACGATTGATGAGGACGTTGCCGAGCAAATTCTTGAAGAACGCAGGAGGGAAAAGGTTGTTAAATTTCGCCTTTTCGGTCCTGATGAAACAGATTTGAAGCTTGGAAACAGCGAGGAAGTCAAAGAGGAATACAACTCCAAGAGCGAAACGGATGATTTCCTGCAAAACCTTCTTGCAAGCTCAAAGGCGCAGAAAACAAGAAGCATTTTATCCGCAGCTGTTCTTGCGCTGCTTTTGCTTCTAACGGTTTCAAAGGACAGCGCCTATCTCCCCTCCTTCCTTGCAAACCACACCGCATATTTCACTGTTGCACTGATTATATATATCGCAGCAATAGGAATAAATATCAAAAGCTTTATTCACGGCTTTAAAATCAAAAAGCATATCAATTTTGATTTTGCAATAAGCGCTCTGAACGTTGCAATTCTTGTTCATACAGCGGCGCTGCTGATAAATAACAGCCTTTGGATTGATAACGGAACGCTTCTGGCTTCCTTCGGTGCGTTTTCGCTGACTATGAGCTCGCTCGGCAAGAGCAAAATGCTTAAAAGGGCGATTGATAATTTCAAATTCATAACCTCGTCAAGAGAGAAATACACCGTTGAAAATATAACAAATAATATTGACGCTGAAAAGATATGCCGAGGGCTTGTTTCCGAAGAGCCGATTATCAAAACAAGCGTTAAAACCGATTTTCCGACAAACTTTCTTGAAATATCATATAAAAACGAACCTGCAAACAAGGTTGCAGGAACGGTTCTTCCGATTGCCCTGCTGCTGAATATAATACTTTTTATTGCAGTTGGCATAATTGATAATTTCAACTCGGCATTTAATATGCTGCTGTGCGGACTTTCGGTTTCGCTCCCCTGCTGCTCGCTGTTTTTAACAAACTCAACGCTCTGCGATGTTTCAAATGCGCTCAGGGACTACGGTTCAAGGGTTTGCGGCTACGAAGGCGCCGCAATGGCATGTAACGCAAACACGATGGTTATGGAGGCTGCCGACCTCTTTTCAAAAAACAGCTGTGAAATGCACGGAATAAAAACCTTTGATAACGCAAAGGTTGACGATGCAATTCTTCAGGCAGCAGCGGTTATGATTCAGACCAAGAGCCCCGTTGCCCATGTTTTTGATGACGTTATCATCGGCAAGCAATCGATTCTTCCGAAGGTTGAAAAAATCAGCTATGAGGATAAAATGGGAACCTCCGCCTGGATTTACAACAAAAAAATCCTTGTAGGCAACCGTGCAATGCTAAAAAACCACGGCGTTTCAGTTCCCTCGGAGAGCTTTGAAAAAAAACATTCAATAAGGGGAAGAAAGGTTCTCTATCTTTCCGTTGACGGCAAGCTTACCGCAATGTTTGTTTTCAGCTACAGCGCAAATCCCGACCTTAAAAGAGAGCTCAAAAAGCTTGAAAAAAGCGGTATAACAATTATTGTTAAAAGTACCGACCCCCATATAAATGAAAAAAGCATTGCAAAGCTCTTTAATCTTCCCGAGGGCTTCATAAGAGTTATGAACTCCTCCTCTGCAATGGTTTATGAAAAATATTCAAATATGCACGTTGAAAAATCCCCTGCATATGTTGTTCACAATGGCTCGGCGCTTGGCTTTGTTTCGGCAATGAGAGCATCTGAGATAATTGTAAGCCAGAGAAAGCTTATTAAATTTCTCTGCTTCTTCGGAAGTGCACTCGGCTTTGCGGCAATTGCGCTGCTTTCCCTGCTCGGCGCATATTCGCAAATAAGCGCAGTTTCAATTATACTCTTCCACCTGATTTGGAATCTCTTTGTTTTAATGATTTCAAAATTAAGAGGAATAAGTTTATAAAGAAATAACAGCGGCTCATTGAGCCGCTGTTATTTCTTCTTTAGTAACTGTTCCGTTTTCAAATTCAAGGGAAAGCTCCCTGTTGCCGTAGAGCTTTATTCCCTTAACATATCCGCTCCAGCTCTGCGGAAGCGATTTTCTTTTAAACATCTCCGCAATACCTGCTGCAACGCCGAAGTTTCCGTCTATCTGGAAGGGCGGATGCGCATCAAAAAGATTTGCATAGCTTCCGCCGTGCTGACTTATCTCACTGGGAAGGCTGAAAATCGGGAAGAGCTGGTTTTTAATATGATTGAGTGCGTTTTCGGGATTATCAAGCCTTGCCCAGAGGCAAACCTTCCATCCGAGCGCCCAGCCTGTTCCGCCAAAGCCTCTTACATAGAGCGATTGCCTTGCTGCCTCCCTGATTTCTTCGCTCTGCTGGGTTGCAGAGGGATATACACAGTAGAGATGGCTTACGTGCCTATGGTGAATTTCTTTTTCATCGTATGGCTTAATCCATTCAAGAACTCTTCCGTCCTCTCCAATCGGAATGGGCGGAGTTTTTGGAGTTTCAAAGCCGAACTCACGGCAATTTGCAAAGAATTCCTCCAAAATGCCTATATCCATAGTCGGCATATATGTAAGACAGCCCCTTACTCCTTCATCAATAAAGGTGTTTTCGGGAGAGGAACTCGGACAGGTTACCATAACGCCGTCCTTTTCAATAAGAAAGTCGTTGTAGAAATCAAGAACCTCTCTGAAATAGGGCTTCATTTCCTCAAACAGCTCTTTATCCTCGGTATATCTGTAGTGCTCAAAAACCTGATTGAGCATCCAGGGCAGCGAGCTTTGCCAATAAGCATAGCTCTGAGCGTGCGCCTTTCCGAGAGGATCGCCCGCAGGACGGGTCATAGCCCAGATATCGCTGTTGTGGTGGGCGCAGGAGCCCGAGCAGTTATAATAATCCCTTGCGGTTGTTTTGCCGTTTTCAACCATGTGCTTAACCTGCTCAAAAAACGGCTCAAAGCATTCTGAAAGATTGCAGATATCAGTACACCAATAGTTCATTTCGGTATTGATATTAACCGTGTAGTTTGATGACCAGGGCGCTCTGAGGTGTTCGTTGAAAATTCCCTGTAAATTGCTTGCCTGAGAGCCCTTTCTTGAAGTTGCAAGGGTTAAATATCTTCCGTATTGGAAAAGAAGCGCAATTAAATTATTATCGTCCTTATGGTGCTGAAAATGCTTAATTCTCTTATCGGTCGGCAAATCAGCCCTCTCGCTTGTTAAATCAAGCTCAACCCTGTTGAAAAGGGACGAAAAATCGGCTATGTGCTCTGCTAAAAGCTCCTCATAGCTCTTTGCATTTTCAAAATACGAAATCGCTCTTTCCTTTGCGTTTGCAATTGGCATTGATTTGAAATCAACAAAGCTCGTTGCCATCGAAAGCAAAATGGTAGCCTCGCTCTGCTCATTAAAGCTGATAAAATCCTTTCCGAATTCTGCGTTACCTATCACTCTTACAGCTCCGCAGAAATCCATTGCCTTGCTGCCGTAATCGAAAACCGTTCCAACGTGGTAGTAAGGCGGCATACAGGTTTCGGGGGCTCTGCCCTGAATAAAGAGAGTTTCATTTTCAGTATAAACCTTGTTTTTGAGCTGGCTTTTAAGCTTAATTCTGAAGCTGATATTTTCCTTGCTCTTTATGTTGATTACTATGAGCTGAGCGGGATAGCTTGCAAAAACGCTCTGGCAAAGCATATCGTTTTGAGCTTTTGTAACGCCTGTTTCAAGGTTTAGCTCCCTGATATAGCCATGGTGATTGTGAACATTATCATATTCAATAATCAAATCGCCGAAGGGAAGATAGTTTGTGCTCCAATAGCCGTGGAAATCCTCGTTTGCAATTCTGTTTGCTTCTTCGTGGTTGCCCTCAAAAATCGCCTGTCTTAAGGGTTCAAGATACCGGCTGGCATCTTTTTTGTTTAAATCGAGCGGACAGCCCGACCAAAGAGAATCCTCGTTAAGAGCGATTCTCTCTTTTTTAAAATTACCGAAAACCATTGCGCCGAGGCGGCCGTTTCCAACGGGGAGAGCCTCCTCCCATTTATGCGCTTTTTTAACATACCAAAGTCTGTTTTCCATAGTGTTTCACCACCTGTGTCTTTGCTCGCGCCCATTATACTTTATATATATTATAAAGTAAAGAAGTTTTTTTAATTATTTTACAATTATTTTTTTGTGATAAAGCACTAAAGCATAAAAACCCCCACGGACGTTAAATCCATGGGGGGTTTCTTTAATTCACATATTTAACTGCATTAAAACCCGGCGTGATTATGCGCTATTTATCAGCCCTTCGGATAAATCTTATCCTTGCCGCCCATATACATTCTTAACGCTTCGGGAATATTCACACTTCCGTCTTCATTAAGATTGTTTTCGAGGAAGGCAATAAGCATTCTCGGCGGAGCAACAACGGTATTATTCAGGGTGTGAGCAAGATAGTTGCCGTTTTCGCCCTTAATTCTTATTTTTAGTCTGCGTGCCTGAGCGTCTGTTAAGTTTGAGCAGGAGCCAACCTCGAAATATTTCTTCTGACGGGGGGACCATGCTTCAACGTCTACGGACTTAACCTTTAAATCTGCAAGGTCGCCCGAGCAGCATTCAAGAGTACGAACGGGAATATCAAGGCTTCTGAACAGGTCAACGGTGTTTTGCCACAGCTGGTCAAACCAATAGCGTGAGTCCTCGGGCTTACAAACAACAACCATTTCCTGCTTTTCAAACTGATGAATACGGTATACGCCGCGCTCCTCAATTCCGTGAGCACCCTTTTCCTTTCTGAAACAGGGTGAATAAGAGGTTAAGGTAAGCGGAAGCTTTTCTTCGGGAGTTATTGTATCGATAAACTTGCCAATCATCGAATGCTCGCTTGTTCCGATAAGATATAAGTCCTCGCCCTCGATTTTATACATCATTGCATCCATTTCTTCAAAGCTCATAACGCCTGTAACAACGTTTGAGCGAATCATAAACGGAGGAACAACATAGGTAAAGCCCCTGTCTATCATAAAATCACGTGCGTAGCTGATAACTGCGCTGTGAAGGCGGGCAATATCGCCCATAAGATAGTAGAAGCCGTTTCCTGCAACTCTGCCCGCAGCCTCCATATCAATTCCGTCGAAGGTTTCCATAATATCGGTATGATAAGGAATCTCGAAATCGGGAACAACGGGTTCGCCGTATTTCTGAACCTCAACGTTTTCGCTGTCGTCCTTACCAATCGGAACGCTGTCGTCGATAATATTCGGAATGCTCATCATTATCTGGGTAACCTTATCGCCAAGCTCGCCTTCCTTCTTTGCAAGCTCCTCAAGCTCCTTTGCCTGAGCGGTTACCTTTTCCTTAAGAGCCATTCCCTCTTCACGCTTACCCTGAGCCATGAGCGCACCGATTTCCTTTGAAATCTTGTTTCTGTTTGCACGAAGCTCATCAGCCCTTGCAATAGTTGCTCTGCGCTCCTCATCGAGTGCAACAACCTCGTCTACAAGGTGGAGCTTATGCTCCTGAAATTTTTTGGTTATATTTTCCTTAACTATTTCGGGATTTTCCCTAACAAATTTAATGTCAAGCATAATTTGTCCTCCTGTTATTTGCCAAGTGTGTTTGCTATATTCTTTAAGTCGTCGAGTGAATAGAACTCTATTTCAAGTGTTCCCTTTGAACGTCCGTTGATAACCTTAACCTTTCTGCCAAGTGCTTCGGTTAATGATAACTCAACCTCGTCATAGAAGGAATCGCGTTTTTTAGGCGCTTTTGCCTTTGATTTAGCGGGTTTTGAAGCAAGCCTTTCAACATCACGAACCGTAAGTTTACGTGAAACAATCTGTTCGGCAGCCTCAATCATTAAAGCGGGGCTGTCCAGAGCAAGAAGCGCTCTTGCGTGGCCTGCGCTGATTTCGCCGTTTCTCGTCATATCCCTAACCTCTACGGGAAGCTTTAACAAACGAAGCGAATTTGTTATTGCAGGACGTGATTTGCCAACCGAAACGGCAACCTCCTCCTGATTAAAGCCGCATTTATCAATAAGCGCCTGCAAGCCCTCTGCCTCTTCAATCGGGTTTAAATCCTCTCGCTGCAGGTTTTCAATAATTGCAAGCTGCATTGCTTCGGTGTCCGAAAGCTCTTTAACAATTACGGGAACCTCTTTTAAGCCTGCAATTCTTGAAGCTCTCCAACGGCGCTCACCTGCAACAAGCTGATATCCGCCCGTAGGAAGCGGACGAACAAGCAGGGGCTGCAATACGCCGTGCTGAGCAATTGAATCGGCAAGCTCGCCCAGCGCTGCCTCGTCAAAGGTTTTTCTGGGCTGTTCTTTATTAGGTATTATATCATTAATAGGAAGGGTTGATGTTGAAAGTTCATCTGAAACACTATTCTCAATAAGAAGTGCATCAAGCCCTTTTCCGAGACCCGATTGTCTTTTTGCCATTATACCTTACCTCTTTTCAAAAATTCATCAACAAATTTCTTATAGGCAAAAGCTGCCTTTGAATATTTTTCGTAGTATATAACGGGTTCGCCAAAGCTAGGCGCTTCCGCAATTTTAACGCTTCTTGGTATCATTGTTTTATAAGGCTTGCCCGGAAAATACTTGTTTACCTCGTCTATAACCTGCTGGGTAAGCTTCAAGCGGCTGTCATACATAGTAAACAGCACGCCTTCAAGCTCCAGATGCTCGTTATAATGCTGTTTTATCGTTCTTACGGTGCTTACAAGCTGACTCAATCCCTCAAGCGCATAGTATTCGCACTGCAAAGGCACTATCAGAGTATCAGCAGCAACAAGCGCATTGATTGAAAGCAAGCCCAGACTTGGCGGACAATCGATTATAACATAATCAAATTCAACAACAAGTGCCGCAATTGCTTTCTTTAATCTGCTGTTTCGGTTCTCTTTATCGGCAAGTTCAAGCTCTGCGCCTGCAAGATTTATGCTTGAAGGGAGTAAAAAGAGGTTTTTATACTCAGTTTCCACCATAATCGCACGTGCAGAAACATCATCAACAAGCATATCATAGGTTGAATATTCAACCTCACTTTTATCAACTCCAACGCCCGATGTTGTGTTTCCCTGGGGGTCAACATCAATAAGTAGTGTTTTTTTGCCCTTTGCGCCAAGCGCAGCAGCCATATTAACACAAGTTGTTGTTTTGCCAACGCCGCCCTTCTGATTAAAAACGGCAACTGTTTTTCCCATTTGCTCACCTCAAAATCAATTTAAACCATTATACACTATTATTAATAGTATATCAAGGCGAAATACATATAAAAAGAGAAAATGTTTTGCGTTTCACGTGAAACATTTTTATTGCAGATGCGGATACTTGTAGCGCATCGAAGAGGAAAGACATTCATTGTGATTGCCAACATACTGCTCAACACAAATAACACGGTAAATATGTTTTAATCACGAAGTTGTTTAAACGAGTTTCACGTGAAACATTAAAAAACGCAAAGCCGACGGACTGTTTGTCCGTCGGCTCCGCGTGATGAAAAGAGGAGAATATGTTAAAACGGTTTCCCGTTTTAAGCCGTATTTGATAAAAACACCTTTGGAAATTGCTCTTTTTCACTGGTTTTAGGTATTTTTACTGTAAATTCAATGTATTCATCGGTTTCCGTCTTGTTTGCTTCAGCGTTTATTCCCGATGCTTTCATTGTTTCAATAGCCCTGTTAACCGTATTTACAAATATTCTTACATCCTTAAATACAGTTTTAGGCTTCTTTTTGCGCTTCTTATGCTTGTTCAGAAAGGATTCAATGTATTTTTCCGTCTGTTCAACGTTCAGTCCTCGTTCTTTTATAACGTTCAGCGCCGACCAGAGCTCTTTTTCGTCTGAAAGCTTAAGCAAAGCCCTTGCATGACGTTCGGTTAAGCCTTCTTTTTCTATAAAATAGCGCACATCAACAGGAAGTTTGAGCAATCTTAGCTTGTTTGACAGGGCGCTCTGGCTTTTTGAAAGCTTTTTAGCTGCGTCCGCCTGGGTTAATCCGAAATGATTAATAAGTTGTCCTATTGCTGCAGCTTCTTCA